>NZ_LBMZ01000026.1:0-2456 GCF_001005525.1 Acinetobacter sp. AG1
TATCCGCGATTCGGGTTAAATAAGATCCTTTAATTAAAATTAAGCATATACTCTTATTTAAAACAAATACTTTTTTATTTTATTCAATTTATCGGAATTATCTGTGCTTAAATCTATATTAATTTTTATGATTACGATGGCTACTGCTTTATTTAATATGCAATCTAGTTTTGCTAACACAGAAAAAATTAATCAAAGAATCCAAAATCTCCCTAATGAATTAAAACCAGAATTTATAGATAAAACACCTATTCCAGATCTTTATACGCTTTCAAACATCAGAGGCTCTATATGGATAGATGCTTCTGGTCGATATTTAATTTCTGGAGATATTATTGATCTTGAAAATATGCAGAACATAGCGGACTTCAACTATCAAAAGCATTATGCAATTAACCCCAAACAACTACCCACTGCAAATGCATTAAAAGAGATCAAAGGAAATGGTGAAAGAGTTTTATATGTTTTTGCCGATCCAGATTGTCCTGCTTGTCAGGCCTTACAAGGTATTCTTGAAGAAGTGGATAACATAACGATCTATACATTCCCTATGGGTTTAACACATCTACACCCCTCAGCGATTGAAACATCTAAGAATATTTGGTGCTCAAAAGATCCGATTAAAGCATGGAAAACCTATTTATTAGATGGCGCTAAACCCAATCAAAGAAATAACTCATGTTATCAGCCTATAGATCAAAATATGATAATGACTAAAAAATATCGGATTAATCTAACACCAACAATATTTAATTCTAAAGGTCATAGAATTGTAGGAGTACCTCAACTCGAAAGTTTAGAAGATTTTATTAACAACACTGATCATTAATTTGGTGCTTAATTGAATACTCTCTTTATTTGCAGTCGCAATCAATGGCGTAGTCCAACAGTCGAACGTATTTTCGCAAACGGGTATGGTCTACATACCCGTTCAGCAGGAACCAGTCGCAATGCTAAACATACGATTTCAATCAAAGATATTCTATGGGCTGAACAAATTTTTGTTATGGAATCTCGACACAAACAACAGATCACAGAACAATTTTCCAAACAATTGCTACATAAAAAACTGTTCGTGCTCGATATACCAGATGAATACCACTATATGGATCCCGAGCTGATTGAATTACTGCAATTGGCAATACGACCATATTTAAAATAAATTCTGATTTCACTTCTTGTCGAAAATATAAATGAGCGCTATTGTTCGACTATTCTCAACAATATCTCTCTCAAATGAAAATAACCATCAAAACTTGGCTATCAGCCTTATCACTGAGTCTATTAAGCTTACAAATAGTACATGCTGATAGCAAAACCTTAGAACAAAACTTTAAACAAAATTATCCAGATATTCCCGTTACTTCAGTCACCCCATCTCCATTAAATGGAATTTATGAAGTCTATGTGTCTGGCAAGATTATCTATACAGATGAAAATGCTAAATATCTTTTCTTTGGCAATTTACTCGATGTAAAAAATCAGAAAAACCTAACAGAAGATCGTATTTCTGAACTGAGTAAAATTGATGTAAAACAACTACCTCTCAAGCAAGCCATTAAACACATTAAAGGTAAAGGCGAACGTACTTTATATGTCTTTACCGATCCCGATTGCCCATATTGTCAAAAACTTGAACAATACATGACCTCTATCGACAATGTAACGGTCTACATTTTTTTATTCCCACTTAAGAAACTGCATCCACAAGCTGAAACTGCAGCAAATAAAATTTGGTGTGCAAAAAACCAATATGAGGCTTGGGAAGATTACATGCTACATCGTAAGTTAGCCCAAAATTCAGGTACATGTGAAACACCTGTACAGAAAAATATTGCTTTAGGACAAAATCTAGAAATTAGTGGGACACCTACAATCTTCCTTGAAAATGGCACTAGAGTCGCAGGCTTACCACAAAATGCTCAACAAATTGAACAACTTCTATTAGAAGCACAAACTAAAAAATAGTATCTAATTAAGTGGTGGCTTTTCAGTTGATTAACAAGCCACCACTTAGAACATAAGATTCTGATTTATATTAATAATATAAAAATTAAAATAAATTAATTAAGCAAGATTTATACAAAATCTATATTTACATTTCACACCAAACTTTTATGATGAAGGCATTAAAAACTGCCATGTAATGGATTAAAGCAGATATCTGTGAAAGGAATAAATAAAATGAAAAAGTTGCTGATTGCCAGCTTAATTCTTGCTACAAGTCATTCAACATTTGCGGCTGATAGTAAAGTAACTGCAAAACCAGATGCATTTGCTCAAGCAACTAAACTATACGAAGCAAAAAACTACCCTGCTGCATTTCAAGAAATGCAGCGTCTCGCTGATACAGGTAATGCCCAAGCAATTTATAACCTAGGTTATATGACTCAAGTTGGTCAAGGCACAGTAAAAGATGAAAAGAAAGCCGTACAGCATTATCAAGATGCTTCAAA
>NZ_LBMZ01000067.1:0-11612 GCF_001005525.1 Acinetobacter sp. AG1
GGAAGCGGTGTCCGTCTAACAGTAGTCCTAAGCAATCCAAAGTAATACTATAAAAATATATTATTCAAATACTTAGAAATTATACCATCCTAAGCCATCTTGTCTAATCCGACTATTTCCAGTATTTTATGAGGGGTAGGTTGTGGGGTAAATCAGTACATGCCAAAGAAATCTAAAGAGCTATCTGCTCTCAGTGTAGCAAAAATTAAGGCGACTGGACGACATTCTGTTGGCGGTGTTGATGGTCTTTGTCTAAATGTCGAAGGCAATTCTCGTGTCTGGATTTTGCGTGCGGTAGTAGGTAAACGTCTAGATAAGGATGGAAAGTTAAAACCTCATCGCCGTGATATTGGCCTTGGCCCCTACCCTGAAGTTTCTTTAGCTGAAGCTCGTGCTAAAGCAACCGAATTAAGGTTACAAATACGAAGTGGCATTGATCCAATTGCTCATAAACAAGAACAACTTGAAAAGCTTCGCATCCAGCAGTTAAGGGATAAAACCTTCCATGAATGTGCCAAAGTTGTGATTGCCAATAAAACCCGTGAACTTAAAAATGAAAAGCATATTGGGCAGTGGTCATCAACACTAGAAACTTATATTTACCCAACTTTGGGCAATCTTAGTATTAGCAATATTACCAAAGTCGATATTGCTGCTGTACTAGAACCTATATGGATTGAAAAAAATGAAACGGCCAAACGTATTCGTGGTCGTATAGAGACCATTTTTGATTATGCCAAGGCTATGGGATATTTTGAGGGTGACAATCCTGCTGAATGGAAAGGCAATCTTGAACCTATATTAGGTAACTTAAAGCAGGAATCACGCCCTCACCCATCATTGCCTTATGAACAGGTAGCTGAGTTCATCCAACATCTGAGACAGAAAAAAGGGATTTCGCCTAAAGCTCTGGAATTTGCAATTTTAACAGCCTGTCGGTCTGGTGAGATTTTTGGGGCTAAATGGCAGGAAATTGATTTTAAGAATAAAGTCTGGATTATTCCTAAAGAACGAATGAAAGCAGAAAAGGAACATCGTGTTCCCCTGTCTCAAGAATCGATTGCTTTACTTGAATCAATCCAAGATCATACTCAAGCACAAGATTTCATCTTTCCTGCACCGCGTACTGGTGAGATGCTATCGGATATGTCATTAACTACATTAATCAAACGAATGCACGAACAAAAGCTAAAAGAAAATGGCTTAGGCTATATTGATCCTAAACAAAATAGGGTGATTACTACGCATGGTTTTCGTTCCACAATCCGTGACTGGTCAGCCGATAAGACTGACTACCCACGTGAAGTGTGTGAGCATGTGCTTGCACATAAATTGCCAGATGAAGTTGAGGCTGCTTACCTACGTGGAGCTTATCTTGAGAAACGTAAAGGGTTGATGGCAGATTGGGCTAAGTATTGCCAGAAATAATAATTGTTATATATTACTGAATAGTAGGATAATAATAAGGTTCTATACGTGGCATTAGAAGCAGGTGGTTTTGCTGAAAAATTGGGTAACTATTTTGAGACAAATTGGATTGCCTATCAATTCATAAGACTTCTTGAAGAAAAAATTGCTTATGTCACCATAGAACCTATAGGTACTGATGAAGTAGGTGTAGATGTTATTATTGGGCGACTAGATGGTAAAACTGAACATCATCAATGCAAAGCTGGAAATGGAAGCAATGAATTTTGGACTCTTTCAGCCTTAAATAGTACAAGCATATTAAAAAATGCCAAGTTCCAGATTGAGCAAGGCACTGAAGAATTTAATCTTGTTTCTCCTTTAACTTGTAAATTGATGTCAGACCTGCGCTTAAGCGCATTAAATAGCAATGGAGTGCCTCAAGATTTTTTAACGCACCAAATTAATACCAGTGTAGAAAGACAAAATGTTTTTTCACAGCTATGTATATATCTTGGTTTCGACATTCAACAAGATATACATTTGGAACGTGCAATAAATTTTCTTCAGAAATTTGTAGTGACCAGTTACTCCGAAGATGGATATCAACGTAATGAGCTAATAGATAAGGCCTCTATACTTTTTTTTGACCAACCAATTAATGTGATCAATTTTCTAAAAACCTATCCTGTTGGTTTTAATAGGCTTAGACAAAAAATTACAGCTTCTCAACTTTTAAACGATCTTGAGGGTCATAGTTTCAGTCTAAAAATCACTCCTAATGATGAAAGAATCACGACTGTCATTAGACAACTATCAGAAGAATTCGTTAATTCTATTGAACCTCATCTTATTACTCAAAATATTATCCCACGTCCTGAACTCAATGACATTGTTCAATCAGTAAATGAAACAGCCATAACTCTTATTAAAGCAGAAGCTGGTATGGGTAAAAGTGTTGTCTTATTGGACTTGCATCGCCAGTTACAAGAACAAAATATTATTAGTATCCCCATAAGGCTTGATCGAAAACACCCTGAAAATAACATAGATCAATTTGGGCAAGATTTAGGATTCCCCTCATCTCCTATTAGCTGTTTAAAAAATTTTGCGAAACATCAAAAAGTAGTGATTCTTTTAGATCAACTAGATGCTATACGTTGGACAGGATCACATTCAAGTAACGCCTTAGAAATATGTCGTCAATTAGTAAGACAGATTCTTAGTTTACGTCAAGAAAAGATTCAAATTAGTATTATTCTTGCTTCTAGAGATTTTGATGCACAGGAAGATGCACCCCTTTCAAGTTGGATTGGCAGTCTTAACAGTCAGCTTAACGAAATTAGTATTTCCACGTTAGATCAATCAATAGTCAGTGATCTCATCAAAGATTATGAGGTTTATAACTCTCTGACTGAAGAAAAAAAGAAAACTTTACAAATCCCTTTATGGCTTAATATTTATTTAACGATCGCAGAAAGAATCCTATCTGCTCCCAAGTTTACAAATAAGTTAGAGTTAGTACGACTCTTTAGAGAGAATCGCATAGACCTCTTAGAAATTAGTCACCACATTTCTAAACAAGATGCGATAAATCTTATCGATATTATTGTTGAACAAATGTCTCGTAACTCACGCCTGAATGTAAATGAAAACGTTCTACCCCCTGGTAGCCAAAATACATTACATGCTTTAATTTCTGTAGGACTATTATCTAAGCAAAGCACTAGAATAAGTTTCAGACATCAAGCTCTTTATGATTATCAAATCGGTCTTAAGTTCTTTAATGAAGCTATGATGTCTACCGACAATCTAATTCAAATGCTTGGAAACCGTAACGAACAAACTTTAACCAAGCGTGAGCATTTAAAATATGCTCTAAATCTTTTACTTGAAGCAGAACAAACCTCATTCTGCAATAGTATTAAAGCAATAATTTTTAATGAGAATATAAGATTTCACTTGAAATATTTAGCCCTCAATTCTCTAAAAAATATAAAAGATTTAAAAAAACCAGCTAAGCTCTTGATTGATGAAATTATTGCGGAATCCAGTTTATTTATTAAATTCCTAAATAATAGCTGTTATGAGAATGTGGCCATTTTATCCTATCTTTCAGAAAAAAAATATTTGAATAGTTGGTTAAATGACCATAATCATGAATTGCTAGATATTACTTTAAGATTACTCAGATCGATTGCAGACTATTCACCAGATCTTGTTCTCTCTGAAATGAAACCATTTATAGGGAAGTCTGAACAATGGGATAGATATGTCTATAACACCTTATGCTGGGATATCGCTAATGACTCAGTAGAAATGTTTGAAGTACGCAAACAGCTTATAGCATCAGGTTGTTATGTCAATTTTGTCAACTGGAAAGATCTTTCTAGAAAGAATCCCCTACGAGCCTTAGACCTGATTGAATTAATGCTGGATCATTATCAGAATATTATAGAAATTGATTATTATTCTGAACAACGTTCTAGCAAACCCAAATTTTCGAATAGAGATAATTGGTCAAGTATCGAACTGGATGAAATTATTACACTCGCTAATGCAATTCCCCAAGAAGCTATTCGTAGATTACTTACTCGCTTATCTAATCTCTTAAGCAGCACAACTAATGAGGAACAACTGTATCACTGGTTATCTAAAAAAACTAAGTACAATAACGATCCTGTAGCTAATTTAATTCATGGAATAATTGAATTACTCGAAAAATCAGCTGAAAAATTACATGACCAACCTGATCTTTTGTTTGAGTTAATTCATAACTATAGCAACAACCAAAATTTTGTATTCAATCATGTATTAGCTAGAATTAACATACACCTATCACTAGATTATTCAGATTTTATCATCAAATGGATTTTAGCCAATTCAGAAATACGTTTTCAATGTGGAAATATCTACAAAGAACCAGCATGGATATTATCAGGAAAAATAATTGAAAAGTTTTCTCCATTTTGTTCAGAAACCTTATTTCATGAATTGGAAAATAGAATTTTATTTTTTTCTTCTTTTGATTATGACGATATAAAAAGACAGCTTAAGTATAGAAGAACAGGCTATTTTTCTCATTATTGGGGAGAAACTCAGTACTTCTTGCTACCAAAACTGGATAAAAAAAGGCGGTATATCCAATCAGAACAAATGATCCAGATACTTAACCGTAAGTTTGGTCAATCTCAACCGTCAGATTTTTGTAAAATATACGAAATAAATAGTGGTTGGGTCACCTCTCCTATACGCAACGCTAATCATCTTTCTGATAAAGCATGGGCTGATTTAATTCTCACGCCTGCTACCGAATTTAACTCATTTAGATTAAAACGGATTAATGGAGATACTCTAGCAGAAGCAAGTATCCATCAATTTTCTAATGCTCTGATTACTGCAACAAAGAATCAACCTATTCGCTTCTGTCAATTAGCCTTATCCTTACCTAAAGATATTGATACTCAATATATTGAAGCTTTCTTTCGAGGATTACGTGATACCAGCTTGTCGAATGTTACTGAACCATATCGTGATAGTTGGGAATCTCCTCCTCTTGAATTAATTGAGCAAGTATTGGCCCACTTTTCACTAATAGATGATGGTCACTCCTTAATTGATTTATTAGCCACTCGTATAAAAATGTTGTCTCCAAAATATATTGAACAAATTGAATATTTAGCGACAAATTCAAAAGATCCAATACAGGGGAAGCTAAATATCTACAACCCTCAAAATGGAAATGACCCAGAAGTTATTTCAGCTGAAGAGCTTAGAGGTAATACAATTAATTGTGTAAGAGGTAAAGCTTATTTGGCTATTGCTGATCTCTTTTGGAATGATAAGATATATGCTTTGTCTCATAAGTATTTGGTAGATTTAGCTATAAATGATCCTCATCCAGCAGTAAAAATGGCTGCACTGGAACTCCTAGCTCCTTTGTTAAATTATGATGAAGATTTTGCATTTAACCAATTTCTTGCTTTATGTAATAAAGACCTAAGAATGACTTGCTGCTATGAATCTCATTATTTTTTTAATAATGGCTTTAAAGGAAAATATCAAAAGGCTTTAATTTCGCTTGTTTTAAAAATGTTAAGCTCCGACTATCAAGACGTTCGTAATGAGGCCGCACGCCAAATTTATGCTCGTTGGTATTTTGATGACCTCTTTCAGGAGGAACTCAAAATCATTTTTAATGATACTGGTATTCTAAAAGAAGGTTGCACGTCTGTAGTTAACCAGCTTTTATGCGATAGCCATGGAAATGAAAATCTAGAAAAATTACAATCGTCTTTTGAGATATTAGTTAATGATAACGATGAAGGTATCCTACGTTCAATTAGCAATATCGTTGGACATGATGAGTTTTGGAACAAAACAAATTCAGTAGAACTATTTGAAATATTTGCCAAATCTAAAGCTGCTCATTTTAATCTATATGGCTTATTTCATTATTTTGAAAACAAAAGTGATAGTTATGCTGAATATAGCTCATCACTTTTGACATTAGTTATTAATATAACAACTAATTCAACCACCAATAGTGAATTTAGAAATGAAAGGTTCCAAGACTCAGAAATTATAAAAGTTGTACAACGCCTTTATGATGAGGCAACAGATGATGAAGATAGTAACACTCTTAACATTTGTTTAGATATATGGGATTATTTATTTCAGTCAGATGCTTATTCTTCACTTGTTTTAAGAACAACTAATCATATAGAAAATGGTCTTTTAAGTTAATTATTTTCTTAATATTCTGTAAAATAAAGACTTTAGATCATTTTTTGAGATTTAACCATGGGTGAAAAGTTATACTATTGGGCTAAAAATTTAGAAAACTATATTTCTGACAATGATATAGATTTTAATGAAGTTATAGAAATTAATAGACTTAACTTTTTTATTGGTAAAAACAATTCTGGTAAAAGTAGATTTTTGAGACAATTATTCCAGACCTCCACTCATTTTAAAGAATATCAAAAATATGATCTTACTAATGAGGTAGAAGAGCTTCTAAGCTATTTACAACAAAATAATTTTAGGAGACCAACAATACACGGGCAAGATAACAGTTGGTCCTCTGATGGAACCTCTGTAGTATCAGATCAAGAAAAGTTTGAAATAGAATCTGATCTAAATGTTCTTATGTCTCTTAAATTCAATCTAAATGAAATTAAAAATAAAATTTTTGAAATTAAATCTATCATTAATCAATATACATTAGGCTCTAGTCATACAGTCAATCAAATGCCTACTCTTATAAAACAAATCGAAAATAAAGTTGCACGAATTGAACTACAAAAATGGTTTTCTGATGGTAAAATTTACATCCCAATTTTACGTGGAATGCGACCTGTTGCTGCTATAGATAAATACGCCTACATAGAACGTGCTCAAAAAGACTATTTTAAAGATAATGATAATTTTAATTCTTCAAACATTATTACTGGTGAGCGTTTGTATCATGAGCTTAAAATTCATTTACTTGGAGAACCAGAACAGCGTGAGTTAATAAAAAACTATGAAGAAAAATTAAGTCAGTATTTTTTTGACAATGAACCTATTTCACTTATCCCTAAATATGATCAAGATGTCGTCAACATCAAAATAGGAAATGAAAAACAATTTCCTATTTCCCAACTTGGCGATGGATTGCAGCAAGCAATTATTTTAACTTATGAAGCATATATCAAAAGGAGTGATGAGCAAAATAATAAACAGATCTTTGCCTTTTTTATTGAAGAGCCAGAACTACACATGCATGCAGGTATGGTACGTCAACTGATGAACTTTTATTTAAAAGAAACTGATCATTATTATTTTTTCACAACTCATTCAAACCATCTTTTAGATATGGCAGACGAGTCTGATCAAGTTATAATCCAAAAACTTGTTAAAAAATTTGAAGAAGGAAATTTAAAAGAATTTATCTTCCAAATTTTCCGTTGTGACCGAGATCGTGACTTACTTGCATCTTTGGGTGTCAGACCATCATCTGTCTATTTAGCAAATTGTACAATTTGGGTAGAAGGCATTACTGATCGATTATATATTACTAAATATATGGAAAAATATCTTAACGATTTAGAAACCTCTAATCCTGATTTATACAAAAGCTACCGCCGATTTATGCCTAATTATCATTATACCTTTGTTGAATATGCTGGTAGCAACCTAACTCACTGGTCATTTGATGATCACTATACACTTCCCAACCATAATAAAGGTTTAAGTGCAAAGGCAGTAGCAAGTGAAATGCTCCTTATTGCTGATGGAGATATAATAAATAAAAAAGATCGTGTAAAAGTGTTAAAAAGTGAGCTAAAAGCAGATAATTATTTCATTCTAAAATGTAAAGAAACTGAAAACACTTTGCCTAAAGAGTCGATTATTCGAGTAGCAAAGTCCAGATTTTCTCGTATGAAAAGTGAAACTAAAAAAAGTTATGATATATCTCTTATTGATCATATTACCGACGAAGGCTACTTTGATCACCAAGACGATGGAATTGGGAAGTTAATAGATGACCAAATCAAGAAAAAAACGTCCAAAACTCAAAAGACTGCTTTTGCAGATGGCAATGGTGTAGGAACAATTAAATATAAACTTAATTTCTGCCACGAAATTATTACAGATTTTGAGGAAAATCCTGATTGGCTGTTGACTTCCAAAGCTAAAGACATTTGTGAACGAATCTTTCAACATATAGAAAAATGTAATAGTTAAAATTATAAAAAGATGATTAGGATATTAAGAATTTTAATCATCTTGTTTCAACAATTTTGACTTTAATCACCACTACATTATTCCAATCATTAGTAGAAGCCTAAACCAGCCTAGAATGAGAAACAGGACATCTCCGATGCTTAAATTAATTTTCACCTTCCCAATATCAATACATTTCTCCCCAATGCAGCTCGGCAAGGGTTGTAAGAACTTCACCCTGCTTAAAATACTGACGTGAACCAGGTTGTGCTGATGTTTGCCAATAATCATTGCGTGGACATAACCCTCCACCTTTCACTTTGAGCGCCTCTTCCGCTAGCGATAATTCATAAATCTTATTGATTGATTTTCCTTCAGGCCAACTACAACCTTCATCAAAACGACACATCCACGCAATCCCTTCTTCATAACTCAAATGCCCATTAGGATCATCATCCCATAGTACATAACTAACCAGTTTCAGCTCATAACAACGTACCGGTTTGATTAATGCATTTGCATAGATAGGTAAAACAGGCACAGCATCATCTACAAGATACATTGAGGGTTTCACATAAATATACATCTCAAAAGAAATAAATATGATGTGCTATATGCTCGTTCAGCTAAAACCGACTGACAATGGAGATAAACAGACAATGGAGAGTCTGCAAATTTTAGAGTGTCAATATTCTAGCTGAAGCAAACATTTAGATTGCTCCACCCTATATAAATATTATCATCAGTACAAAAGTTATAAGATTGATCAAATAACCTTTAAAATAGAAAGTACGAATTAATACTACATACCATTTTTTCAACTATTCAACTCTAAATTTCTTAAGATATCTATTTAAATCCGCTTCTCGTACATTGAATAGCTCCATTTTTTCTTCGCAGAACCGCACCCAATCTGTATTAGAAGGTGCTGCTTCCACTTCTGTGTAAAATTCAATTAAATTAGAAACCAGTATCTGTATTTCAGAAATTAACAAAGCATATGTATTACTAGACTCCGCCTCAGAATTAAAAGTTGCAGAAGTATGTGAGACAATAGATATCAAACTGAAATTCTCAGAATTAAAATTATTCACATACCACTGACCTGCAATTAAAAGCTGACCATGATTCTCTTTATTATATTTTGCAATTTTTCTAGATTTTGCTTCTATTACCCATACATGTCCATTACTGAATTTCCAAATTAAATCAGGACCTTTCCCTCTCTCATCAAAGCGTCTACTAGAAAAGCCTAAATACTTAGCTAAGTCATCTAGATTCTTTTCAAATTGATTAGCACTACTTGTCGAATTCAATTGGAGAGAAATTGCTTTTAAACCATCTTTAATTCCATCTTTATACTGGAATGATGATATAAACTTTGCAACCTCAAAAGATTGTTTCTGTGGAGCAACTAAATTAGTATATTTTATCTCAGTAAGAGGTTTTAAAAGATTACTATTCCTCTGATATGCAGATCTTTGATATTCTTTATAATCACCACCATCAAAATTATAAGAAATTCTACCACATAATTGGTATAGCCACGCGCTTACTTGCAAATCCTTATCTTGATAAGTCCTATTAAAAATATTTAATGCATCAAGAGCCAACTGATGTTGATTTTTTATCCAGTAATTAAATATCTTTCGCTCAGTTAAAGCAGGCTCAACATCAGATTCAATATCTTGCATCTCATCCATTTTCTGAGCCAGTGTTCTAGCATGAAAAGTAGTCCATTTAATATCCCGTGAAAGACTCTGTTCAAAACAATCAATCAGTGAGCTTTCATTACTAACTATATTACTGAGCTGCCTTCCTATTTCTAATTGAATTTTACTAGGGGCTGTTAGAATTTCATAATTTTGACTCTGAGAAATCCAACTCTTTAGGTCTTCCCCAATTAGAATTACAACACAAAAATCGCCCCCTCCCCGAGCAGCCCGTCCAATCCCTTGCTCTACTCGTTGAGCAATCATTTTGGACAAAGTTTTTGATCCAAAGAAACTATTACTTTTAAAAATATCATAAGGTGATGTACCAGTAGGCAACCCATCTAATATCAACAATCTACATGAATCACCAGCCAAGTCTATGCCATCATATCTATTCGAAACAATCACTGGTTTATTTAATGTTCTCTTTAAAAGCTTATCGATCCCTTCATTAATATTTTCCTTATCTAAAACATAACCATAATCTTTCCATTCTTGTGCTTTTGCATCAGAAGGAGTAATAATGAGCGTTCCAACATTATTTGAATTTGCTTTACTAAAAAGTCTTTTAAGTGTTTCTATTGATATTTCATTAGGCATGAAAATCATTCTTTCACCAATACCAGCTAGTGAGCGATTTTTAATAACAGTTTCTAGTGACTGCTTACTTACACCAAAACTTCTAATTAACTCACTATCATCAGCAATTGTTGCTGACATAAAAACTCTTCGAGGGCACTCACTAAAAGAAGGGAAGCTTTCAATAATTGGTAAAATAGGTGTAATCGTAATAGATTTATGACTTATTAAAACATGACAATACTTCAAATTATCTTTAATTAATGGCCAAACAAATTCATTAGAAAAGTTTAAACTCAAATCTACTGCTAACAAATTACATTTATCTAGCCAGCTCCAATATGGAACTTCAAGTACATTTGTCGTATCTTGTTCATTAACTATTTCATGCAAACTAAGTGACTTATCAATTCCGTCAAAGGCACTTGTGAACATTTCAATAAATCTTGCATATAAATCTTTATTTCTATCACTATCAATATTTAACGTATAAACATCCCTTAAAATAGAAAACGCGCTATGTGCATCATCTAAAATAACTCCTCCAAGCTCTGTATATTCTCGACTACTCCCCTTAACTCCAAATTTACTTCTCCCATTAAAAAGACAATTATAGTTACAAACTAGTATAGATTGAGCATTAAAAAAATCTGTATGTAATTGTTCCCCTTTTATATATTCACAAACTGGAAAATTCATTAATCTTGCTTTTTCTAAAGTTTGCTCTACCAATTGATTATTAATGCATAAGTAAACTACTGGTTTTTTTGTTTCATTAAGAATAGATTTTGCAATTAACAATCCGACTAATGTTTTACCACCACCAGTATGCAATTTAAGTATATTATCTTTATTGGTTCTTTTATTATACCAATCTTTTAAGACATCAGCCTGACTACTATACAAGTCATTAAAGCCGCTGGGCTTGGGCATTTCTCTAAATATTTCAATAGGATCAGTAATCTCATCTTGTAATAAAGCCCCTTCTAAAGCTGAAAAATCAAACATAGTATTCCTTAAATTTTTAAATATATTTTTAACATATTAGTCTTAATTTTTACAAAAATATTGATTTAATTCAACAAAAAATTATAAATTTTCAACTATTATTATACATTCAAATAATAGGTTTATAAACTTGAACCATATTTTGTAAGAAATTGTATAAGTTTTTATTTTCTTGCTTTATCGTATTCTCAC
>NZ_LBMZ01000068.1:0-12172 GCF_001005525.1 Acinetobacter sp. AG1
CTACACAGGCAAAAATCCATTGTCTAAAGTGGCGCGTTATACTGAAAATGTCGATATCGTGAAAGGTGAAAAGCGTCGCCGTCTGCATAAAGCATTCTTGCGTTATCATGATCCAAATAACTGGCCATTGTTACGTGAAGCACTGAAAGAAATGGGACGTTCGGATTTAATTGGTAATTCGAAGCAGCATCTGATCCCAACCTATCAGCCACAAGGTACGGCTGAAGGTGAATATAAATCAGCACGTAAAAAGAACTCAACTGTTGCAGGTGATTCAGCGAAACGTGGTCAAGCGCAATCTCAGCCACAATCAGGTCAGAAACGTCCACAAAAAGGGCAGATCTTAACGCAACATACAGGTTTACCGCCACGTGAAACAGGTGACAAAAAACCATTCACAGGAAAACCAAAACCTAAAGTGAAACCAAAGCGTTAAATGAATAAACAGAAGGCATCAGTCATGATGCCTTCTTTTTTATACATAAATGGTAGGGTAGTCACAATCTGGTTATAAAAGTACAATTTATCGAAACATATACTGACAATATCCGCTTGAATATTTGCCTACTGATGATTATAAATATAGATGCAGGATGCTTTTACGACTTTGGTCGACGAGGGAAACACGATTAAAAAAATTTAAGTTACACTGCTAAAATGACTTTAACTATCGTTGTTACTGATTAAAAAAATGGCTCAAAGCCAAAATGATTATAAAAAATCTAAAGGGATTCGTTAGAAATGTATTATTTCATAACAATAGTTGGATTGCTGTTGATCACAGCACTTGTGTTTCGACGCCTACATCCTAATCGGCGTCAAGATAGTCCATTAAAACGCCGTGGTATTCTCAATATTTCTGAGCAAATTACCTTGATGCGTTTACAAGCTGTATTACCTCGTCATACGATTTTGGCGCATGTTTCTTTTGATGCGCTATTAACAACAAAATTTGCGCATACGCGCCGTAAATATCAAGGTTTAGTTGCTGATTTTGTCGTACTCGATCAGCAACATCAAGTGCTTGCAATTATTGAGATTGCAGACGAGTCATATGTGAATCGTCTACATCAGAAGCATTATCAAGACAGCTTATTAGAATTAGCAGGTTATCGAGTATTGCGCTATAGCAGTATTCCCACTGAGCAAGAGTTACGTGAGAATTTAGTTCCTGATCTATTTGAACCGATCATGCCTGTTTCAATCACAGCAACCACAATGCCGCAAACGGAACGTGTTATGAAATATAATGTTCTAGCAGCAAAATCATCTTAATTGATTATGGACGTACTGCTGTCACGGTCATTTCAACCAAAACATCTGGTGTATACAGTTTAGATTCTACACAGGTACGTGCTGGAGGATGACCTTCAGCAATCCATGCATCCCAAACCGCATTCATTGCCGCATAATCTTGTTCAATGTCTTTTAGAAAAATAAGGACAGATAAAATATGCGTTTTGTCTGTACCTGCTTCTGCGAGTAAACGATCGATATTATCTAAAGTTTGTTGTGTCTGTGCAGTAACATCGACACTGGTATCATCTGCTAGTTGACCTGCCAAATGAACTAAATTTCCTGAAATTGCGACTTCGCAATAACGTGAAGTGACATGCAGTCTTTGCACAGTCATAAAGAATTACCTAATTAAAATGGATAACTAGAATTGTACTTGATGACATTTTGTTGCAGTGTAATTTTGTTTAAACCAAACTCAATAAGTTTCTATTTCCATCAAATTCCGCTGTTGAAAAAACAAAATACAATGTTGTTGTGGACAAATAATCATATTACCGAGGTTAAGAAATTGGATTTTGGCTTGGCGTAGTCGATTTAGACAAGTTGCAATAGAACTGTGCATTGGGCAAAGTTGTTTTATTTGGCTTAATGCTGAATAAGTGGTTTGGTACATCATTTTATTGCTATCAATATGATTTAGTGCTTGGGCGAAATGAAAATTTCGCCCAACTCGATTTATATGGTTTGTTGTTCTGATTGATACCAGTTGACATGACGAGTAATAAACATGACGCAGGCGATAAGAATGAAGGAAAGAATAGAACCAAATAAAAAGGTTTTACCGCTAGATTGCAGAAGTAGATACATCATGCCGTATAGCGTACTCAGCAAAAGACCAAATAGTAATGCTGCTTTATAACCTTGAACAACAAAGTACAAATACCATGTAATTAAACTGATACAGGCAACTGCAGCGACTAGATAAGCCCATGCAAAAGCATAATATTCGCTGATTGAAAGTAACAATACAAAGAACACGCCTTGTGCCATAGCGACTAACGCATATTGGACAGGGTGAATTTTGAGACTTTTTAAAACCTCGAATAAGAAGAAGCAACCAAAGGTAATAATAATGATCATGATGCCGTATTTAATGGCACGATCAGTTTGGGTATATATATTAATGGGTTCCAAAAACTGAGCAGAAATCCCTGAAACATTGGTTGTAGATCTATCTTTAGCAGCATAGGCAGCATCTACAGCACCGACAGAATAGCTTTGATTGTTGAGAAGTTGATAAAAGCACTGGCTGTTTTCACACATGGAAATGCTGTCTAAATTGCGTTTGCCTAAAGCGATATTCTTCCAGTTTGCTTGGAATTGTTGTTTTTTACGGGGTTTTTGAAACGGCAAACTTTGTCCATCATATTTGACATCGCCCCAGTTACCTGCGGCTTGATAGGTCATTTCATTACTGGTGGGAAGAAATGTAAATTTATTGAGTCCTTCTAGCTTGAATTGTAGATTAAATTTAAACCCTTGTTGAAATTTTTGGATTAACTCAGGATATTGCTTTGCTGTGATATGCATCAAATCAAAACCTTGCTGACCTTGGCTTTGTTCAGCAAAATCGAATTTATAGGCTTTGCCATCAATATTAAACATCGGTTTGGCATTTAACCCGCGTGCATCCTGAATTGGGAAAATAATTTCAGCCTGATCCCAAAGATAGTTGCGTTGAGATTCATTGCCGACCGCTTTAAAGACCCCTTTACCAGACATCGTATTTTGATAGCTGATAGCTTTATAAATATTACGTTTGTAAGTACTGTCTGATACATCAAATTGTGCTGTCCAATCTGCTGTTTCTGCTCCTAAAGTAACAAAAACGGTTTGAGTACAATCATAGGTTTTCTTTTCTTCATTGGTACATGTGGTTTGAACTTGATAAGGAAGTTTTAAATAAGGTGCAATGACTTGCTGTGGTCGAATTTGTTCATTGGCAATATCCCGAATTACTTGTTGTTGATAGCTTTGGCGTTCGTTCACCAAATTTGAAATAAAGAAAAGACCAATATAAAAAACCAAAATCAGGAACAGAATTGCTGCTATTTTCAGATAAATAAAATTATGGCGCATGCTGGAATCCATTGTCATTGTGATATGACAAGTATCCTGAATCGAGATGCGCTTCAGATGAGTTTCGCTTGAAGCTTATGTGAAGTTTCTATGAAGTGTCAGAGTGACCAGTACGCCAGAACGATGATTTTCTAAGAAATTAAGAGCGTTAGCTGAGATATTTTGAATGCTAATTTTGCCCTGATGTTGCTGGATAATTTGCTGCACGATGCTCAGACCAATTCCTGTACTTCGTTGTTGATTATGCGGACGTGGCAGCGAAAAATAAGTCTCAAAAACACGCTTTAAGGCGTATTCAGGAATCGCTTCAGCTTCATTAAATAAGGAAATTTCAATACTGTTCGTAACGCTATGCTCTTTCAATTGAATGGCAATCAAGCCTTGTTCAGGGCAGAAATCTCTCGCATTATCCAATAGATTATTGAGGGCTTGTTTTAACCAAAATGGATCGGCATAGATTGAGCAATGTTCAGGAAGATCAAGCTGTATCTGTATTTGTTTACGCTGTAATGCGCTTTGTTGTTGCTGAAAACATTGTTGAATCAGCGTGCTTAGATCAAGCATTTGAAATTCTAAAACATGCTGATTTTTTTCGAGTCGTGTCAGTAATAGCATACGTTCGATTAAGGATTGTAGACGCTGACCTTGTTGAACAATATGTGTTGCAAATTGCTGTTGATCTTCTAAAGGTAGATCATCCTGTAATAATTCTGCACTGGCTTGAATGGCAGTCAGTGGGCTTTTCAACTCATGAGTGAGCGTATTGACATAATTTTCGACGTAGGCACGATCTTCCAACTTTTCCCGCATTTCACTTAGGGCTTGGGTCACTTGATTCAGTTCTTTGGCTGAATAGAAAAACGGTGCTTGATTCACAGGCGCGAGTGCTTGGGCATAGCGTCGTACTCGATCGATGCTATGTTTAAGCCAATAAGCCACCATGCTGGCAAGTAATAAGCTGAGTGCTGCAATCCAAAGTGCTTGATGAATGAGTTGTTGTTCGGCACGTTCAATATAAGGTTGTACGGATTGATTAGGCTTACCAATACTCACCACACCAAGCAATTGTTGTTTATAGATAATCGGCGCGGCAATGTGCATGACACTGCTATTTCGATCATTTGGATTGGTTGCAGTAGAACGTGCGCCGTATTTGCCGCGTAGGGTTAAATAAACGTCATTCCATTTAGAATAATCTTGTCCAACCGCTTGTCCTTCAGAATCATAAATGACGATACCATGCTGATCGGTAATATAAAGCTGTTGGTTAATTTGATTTTTTTTATGTTGCCAAATCGTCGCATCGAGCTGACGTGACAATGCAGCTTGAATCTTCTGATCAAACTCAGGGGTATTTACTTGTTGTTGATGGACATCTTCGGCAATGAGTTGCGCAATAATATTGGCATTTTCAGCCAGTGTATCTTCAACCACTTGTCGTACATTGGGTTTGACTTGTTGGGTGAGGGTATAGGCAATAAAGCTGAGACTCAGTACCACCACCAAGCTAAAGAAAAACCAAATGCGTATAAAGATGGACATATTATGATGACATCAAAATTTAGGATATGAAGGGAAATGTTATTTTCTTTGCTTCAATCTCGAATAGATCACCTGATTGTATTTCGATGATTATCCGTGAATTGCCATTTTCTAAAATAGAGAAATCTAAAATTTGATTGATAGAGATACTTTTACCCCATTCATTGTGATTAGCAATATGAAAGTTTTTAAATTTTTCAGCAATGAGTGCGACATCTTCAGATTGATTATTTCTGAGCTGAACTTTCAGACTTGATTCAGCCCAATCTATGTGAATTGAGATAAGTGACCAATCATGCATATCTATCTTTTCTTTCATTTTGGTATTGTCAGCATTTGAAGTATTGAAATTGTATTTTAAGCTTGTACCAAACTATACCCAAACCCTCGATGCGTTCGAATAGGATCATTGGGGGTAATCTGTTTAAGTTTTTGCCTTAAACTTTTGATATGTGTATCCACCGTTCGTTCTAAACTATGTTCAGGATGTTCCCAAATATGATCCATGAGTTGCTGACGGCTAAACACTTGTTCTGGATGCTGAATCAGTAAAAATAACAAACGATATTCATATCGCGTCAGTTGCAGCATTTGCCCATGATATTGAATTTGTAGAGATTGTGGATTACATATCCACGTGGCAGAGTGTAGAGTAATTTCTGTTTGAATGATTGGTGGTTGTGGTGGGATATTTTGAGCTTGTACTTCCATTCTGCGCCATACCGCTTTAATTCTTGCCACAATTTCACGTGCACTAAAAGGCTTGGTACAATAATCATCAGCACCGATTTCTAAACCGACAACCCGATCAATTTCATCATCGCGAGCGGTTAAAAATAATAAAGGTGTTTGATATTTTTGACGAAGTTGTTTGCAGACTTCAAAACCATTGAGATCAGGTAAACCCACATCTAAAATAATAAAATCAAAAGTCTGTTGAGAGAGTAATTCGAGTGCTTGTGTTCCTGTATTTGCCCAATTGACACTCCAACCTTCACGTTCAAGTGCATAACGTAGTGGTAACACAATTGCGGCTTCGTCTTCAATACAGAGAATTTGTTTTTGATTCATAATGATCAGTAATCAATATTTTCTAATTTTATGATGTTAGTTTAACTGAAGTCTGGATCGAGAGAACTAATGTTGAGAATTTTTATAAAAGATAAATAAGAAAAGGACACCTGAAGTGCCCTGTAATATTCGGATTTGATCGTCACGCTAACCACAGGAGCAAATGCTAAAAGCGAGGATTTCTTTAGCAAGGGCAAGCAACAAGGATAATGTTACCGCGCCGCCTAGAGTACTGAAAACCGCATAAAAAGCAAACATAAATTTTAGTTTGGGATATGCTTTTGTGTAAAAAAACGCCACTACCATAAAGAAAGTTGAGATTCTTGTTGCATGGGCTGTAATTGATAGACACCAACACCGACTAAACGGAATTGAAAAGTCGGGTCAATATGCATTTCATTCAGTAGTTGAAAGATGACTTGTGCTAAGTCTTGCTCAGATTGTAGTGCTTGTTTGAAGCTTTTACTGTGTTGTAAAACCTGAAAATTTTTAAGTTTAAGTTTTACATTGACTCCCCGAGCAGTTAATTGTTTTTTATTTAGACTACGCCACACTTGCCCAGCTAGGGGCTGCCAAGTGTGATGACATTGTTCAAGTGTATAATCATCATCAAAAGTGATCTCTTTTGATATTTGTTGGCGTTCTCGCTCAGCTTTGACGGGACGATGGTCAATCCCTTGAGCATATAAATACAGTTGTTTTCCGTATTTGCCAAAATGATGAATAAGTATATTTTCTTCTATTTTTTGTAGATCACCGAGCGTATGTAAATTCAGTTGACTTAATTTTTCTTGAGTGACTTTACCAACCCCTGGAATTTTATTGAGGGCTAAATCCTGAATAAAATTGAGTACCTGATGGGGTTTTATCACAAATAAACCATTAGGTTTGTTCCAATCAGAGGCGATCTTTGCCAAAAATTTATTGGGAGCTACACCAGCGGATGCAGTGAGTCCTGTCACCGCAAAAATATCAGCACGAATGTGTGCAGCGACCTCAGTCGCACTCGGAATATTTTTTAGATTCTCAGTCACGTCTAAATAAGCTTCATCTAATGATAGCGGTTCAATCAGAGGGGTGTATTGTTGGAATATCTGATGAATTTGTGCTGAAACTTCACGATATTTTTCAAAATTAGGCTCAATCACGATAATCTGTGGGCAGAGTTTTTTGGCTTGTCCCATCGACATCGCCGAGCGTAGGCCAAATACGCGAGCGGGGTAGGATGCTGCAGCAATTACAGCACGAGGGTGGTGTGATGAAATCACTACAGGCAAGTTTTTGAGATCAGGGCGTTCCCTGAGTTCGACCGATGCATAAAAAGCATCCATATCAATATGGATGATTTTGCGCAGTTCACTTGGCATCTACGATGCCTTGTTGTTTTAAAAAGATTCGCCACTGTTTCGGTGACTCTGCATATACGTTCAGATCAACAGGTTTGGGAATCCCATCTATGTTTCCACTTTGGCTATGTTGCCAAAAGAGCCATTGTCGTCCATCTTTTAATTCAGGTTTACCTTCATAATCCCTCACCCATAATGGGGTATTGCTAAAATTACCCATCAAGACAATGTGGTAAAAAGTCTTGGAAATATAAAAAATAGGTTGTTTGCCATAATGTTTATGGAGTTGATCATTCATGATCTGAATTTCTTTGAGTAGCTGCTCTTTGGTATAGGTATTAATGCAATTACTGTCATATTCAAGATCAATCACAGGCGGTAAGGCATCTGCTTTCTTTGGCACAGTAGCGATAAAATTTTCGGCCTGAACGGTGCCATCACGGCAGAGACGATAGAAATGATACGCACCGACATGTAAACCTCTTTCACGTGCTTTGAGCCAATTCTGCTGAAAATTTTGATCTTTGAAATCGCCACCTTCGGTGGCTTTGAGATACACGAATTGGTATTGCATCGGAGAAATCTTTTTCCAGTTAATCTCACCTTGATGATGTGATACATCAAATCCACGGATTGAATAGTCTTGTGCTACGGCTTTTTGTTGATAGAACAATCCAAAATAACTGACGATACCGAGCATCACTGTTAAAGCAATACTAGTCAGTGCTTGATAATGCTGAGAGAGTGGATACTTCGGTATTTTCTTTGCCATAATGAGGTTTTGTACTATGCAATATCGAGTTGAGTGCTAGATTTACAGTATTCGTCATGCAGCGATTGTACTCGTTTTGCTTTCTCATGAATCGTTTGACTACCGAATTGTTTTATAAATCTACATGAAGCGTAATGTCTAGCATGTTGCTCGTAGTGGCGGACCCAACTTTCTCGTTGTGCTAAGCGTTCATCCTTGACAGGCCAAACACCTTGGCGTAAACGCTCAACCCCAATGCGCCACGGTTTAGGGCTAATTCGTGCACGAAAGCAATTTTGATTGCGACACATCAGATCATAATGCGGATCGGCATAAATAGCATGAAATAAGGTCTGCGCATCCTCACCTCGAGGTTCAAAGGTTCGATGCATCACCAAAACACGATAACCTTTTGGTGTGCGATAAACACGTAAATGCCATGTAGGATGATCTTGAGAAAAAGTTTTAATTTTCTCTAAGGCCTGTTGCTCTGGCATTCCAGTGAATTTCGATTTCAGTTTGAACAAATATTTACTGATCCAAGGGGTCAATAACAGTGATACCATGAACCCAAGCCCAAAGATGAGCCATGAACTAAAATAGACAGCGCACAAGCTTGAGATAACCAGTAGTAGAAAAAATACCGTCATGTAAAGTTTAGAGTTGGGATGATAGATAAAATCAATATCTGCAAATAACACATCAGGTGTATTTAAACATAAAGCCCCATAGGTGTTGCGCGTGATAATGACATCATCATGTTGTGCAACAATCTCTTCTCGGATCGGGAGACCTTCAGCACCGTTATAGGCAACTTTATGATCGATTCTGCGAATATTTTGATCTACTTGTATTTGCTCAATCGCTGCTGTAACACGTTGTTCAGCATGTATTTGCGCTGCCTCAGGGCTTTGATCTGACCAACCAAAGCGTTTGATGGTGTATTGTCTTCCTTCAAATTTTGTTTTTGTTTTCGCTTCAGCCCAATACTTTGGAATGATCATCTCATTTTTCCTTATTCTTTTTCATCTTATTAAAATGTTAGCTCTCATCCGTAGTTTCTTTTGGGATCTGCCAAAAGATGATTGCAGTAATGATGTTAATACAACCCAGTGTAATCAATGTGGCATGGAAAGCACTGCTAATCGATGTCGTTGAAACGTGCTGACTGAATAGATTAATCAATGTGCCTGCGATTGCGACACCAATACTCATAGACAGCATCATAATCATTGATAAAAAACTATTGCCGCTGCTGGCATCGTGTTGTGGCAAGTCTTTGAGAGTGAGCGTATTCATGCCTACAAACTGTAGTGAGTTTAATGTACCGAAAATAAACAGATGTAAGACTTTCAACCACAGTGGTGTAACTGCTGTCATTAATGAGAAGCTTGCAATACATAATCCGACCAAGATGGTATTGGTGAGTAGAAAACGACGATACCCTACACGTTGAATTAATGGACGAATAATTGGTTTCGAAAATAATGAACCCAAGACCAATGGAATCATCATTAATCCTGTAATGAAAGGTTCAAAGCCAAAGGCAACTTGTAACATCAAAGGTAAAATAAAAGGAATAGCATTGCTGCCCAAACGTGCGAAGAAATTACCTAATACACCGATCGAGAAGATTTTGTAACGGAATAAACGCCCATGAAATAGCGCATTTTGATGGGTATGCGCGTGATAGGCATAGCTAACAGTGGCAATTATGCCAATCAACAATAAGCTGATACTCACAAAATTTGAATATTGTGAGGAGGCCATATTTTCAATGCCTAAGGATAAACCAACCATCGCGACCATCAATAAGATAAAACCGCTGAAATCGAAAGTTTTCACTGTCGGTTCTTTTTGATTGGGCATGATTTTAAATGTCATGATCATACCAAGAATACCCATCGGAAGATTAATCAGAAAAATCCAATGCCAAGTTGCGACTTCAACTAACCAACCGCCTAATGTAGGTCCCATCAGTGGACCGATTAGCCCTGCCAAACTCATGAGACTCATGGCTGAAAGAAATTGGGAGCGTGGAATCAACTTTAATAAAGCCAAACGGCCTACAGGCATTAGTAATGCACCGCCGATACCTTGAATCACACGGAAAAACAACAGTTGTTCTAGGTTTTGCGATAAGCCACATCCCAATGAGGCCAAGCTGAAAATCACCATAGAGCTGAGATAAATATTACGAATCCCAAAACGATCGGCTAACCAGCCACTCAAGGGAATACAGGCTGCAACAGATAATACATAGGCGACAATCACACTATGCATTTGTAATGGATTTTCATTCAGTTGAATCGCCATTGCTGGTATTGCAGTATTCACGATGGTGGTGTCTAAGGCTTGCATAAAAAAGCCAATCGAAACCAATATGACCAACCATCGAAATTCAGGCTGTACAGCTTGGTGTGTTGTCGTTGTCATGAGTTCTGACACATAAGAAATCGGTTCTAGTTTAATGCAACCCTATTGGAAATAAAGACCAAAATTGTCAAAGAGTGGTCATGGAACTGACATTAAAGTGTCATCGAACTTGCATCTCAAATCACTAAATTAACCATACAAAATAAGGGTATGGAATTTGATGATGAAATTTAAGATTTCAGTTTTATTGACAACATTGTTGTCTGTAGGGTTGGTTGCCTGTAATGAGAATGATAACGCTACGAGCTCAACAGAGGTTGTAGAAGCAACGCCTGAAACAATTAAGTTAAGTTTGTTAGGGCATTATGAAACCAAGGTGTTTGTTAAAAGTGCAGCTGAGATTCCTGCGTATGATGCGGCAAGTAAACGCTTATTTGTAGTCAATGCACAAAAAGGTTTAGTCGATGTTTTAGATGCATCTAAACCAGCACAGCCTGTACACATTGCAGAGCTTTCAGCACGAACGTATTTAGCAAATTCTGAAGTAAATAGTGTTGCTGTGAAAAATGGTATTGTTGCGATTGCAGTACAAGCTGAGAATAAAACAGATACAGGAATGGTGGTGTTTTTTAATGCCAAAGATCTCAGTTTTATTAGCAAAGTGAGTGTGGGTGCTTTACCTGATATGCTGACTTTTAGTCCAGATGCTAAAACGGTTTTAGTCGCAAATGAAGCAGAACCGAATGATGATTATTCGATTGATCCTGAAGGTTCAATCAGCATTATTGATATCAGCAATATTCAACAACCTAAAGCCACTGTTGCAGGTTTTAGTGCATGGAATAATCAAAATTCAGATTTATTGGCCAAAGGAGTACGTATCTTTGGTCCAAATGCCAGCGTTGCTCAAGATTTAGAACCTGAATATATAACCATTTCAGCAGATAGCAAAACCGCTTGGGTCACGTTACAAGAAAATAATGCAATTGCGAGAATAGATATTGCACAACAGAAAGTCACCGATATTTATCCATTAGGCTATAAAGACCATAGTTTGGTTGAGAATGCTTTAGATGTGAGTGATCGGGATTGTGATCCAAAAACGGATTGTAATGGTGATGGTGTTATTGATACCAAAGATAAAGATAAGGGAATTATCAATATCAAACCGTGGGCAGGTTTAGTGGGGATGTATCAACCAGATTCGATTGCGAATTATCAGGTGAATGGCCAAACTTATTTGGTGACTGCCAATGAAGGGGATTCACGAGCTTGGTTAAAAGACGCTGAGGCATATTTTGGTGGTGATACCAGTAAGGGCTTTGTAGAGGAAATTCGCGTTAAAGATCTGTTTAAGAGTAGTGGTTTTACCAATAAAGTCAAAGATGAGTATCCAGCGCATTTACAGAAAATCGCTGTAGGCGTAAAAGGTGCACGATTAAATGCATCAACTTTTGGTTATTGTGGCGCAACGACAACAGATGCAAAAGGCTGTCGTGAAGATAGTCAATTAGGTCGCTTAAAAGTGACGTGGACCAAAGGATACCAAATGAATCAAGACGGTTCACCAAAACTGGATGCAGATGGTTATCTGGTTTATGACAAACTCTATGCCTATGGTGCGCGTTCATTTAGTATCTGGAATACCCAAGGTCAACTTGTTTGGGATTCGGGCAGCGAATTTGAAAAGAAAATAGCAGAGTTATTC
>NZ_LBMZ01000097.1:0-45164 GCF_001005525.1 Acinetobacter sp. AG1
TTAAATTAATTTAAAGTGTTCTTTTTTATAAAGATAATGTCAATTAACTGCCTTGAACCAATCGTCGTGCGCTGATAATGCCCGGCTGCTGCTCTAAACGAGCTAAAAGACGAGACAATTGCGCCAACCCTTTCACTTCAATCAGTAACTTCATATTGGCAATCCCATCTGCCTCAGAAATCGTATTAACCTGACGAATGTTTATTTGATCTGAGAAAATCACTTGCGTGAGGTCTTTAAGTAGACCACGACGATCATAGGCTTCAACCACAATTTGCACGCTCTGACCACGCGTTGGCTGCATTTCCCAATCTGCTTCAACAGCACGTTCAGGCTCTTGTGTAGTCATACGCAAATAATCTGGACAAGCAACCTTATGGATACTGACACCACGATTTAAAGTGATATAGCCCCCAATCGACTCACCATGTACAGGTTGACAACACTGTGCAATATGCAATTCAACATTATCCAAACCGTCAATCAAAATCCCATGTGCAGATAAGGTATGGCTGGCACGTGGATTTAAGGCAGGTTTTAAGACCAGTTCAGGCTCATCTTGATCCAAGTGCATCTGGCGATTCACTTGATTCATCAAGGCATGCAAACTGATATCACCGCTGACCAAAGCAACTAAAATATCATCGCCAGATTTCAGATTAAAGTGAGATGAATAGTCTTTAAGATCGATACTTTTAGGGTGAATTGCTAACCGTGCTAACTCTTTATTGAGTAACTCACGCCCCACCTCAACATTCTTACTACGATCTTGTTGTCTAAACCAATGCCGCAACTTGTCACGCGCACGAGCAGTTTTGATATAACCTAAAGAGTTCACCAACCAATCACGATTCGGTTCGCGATCTTTTTTGGTTAAAATCTCAACCTGTTCACCCGTCTTCAACGTATAGGTTAATGGCACATAACGTTGATTGACACGTGCTGCATAACACTTATTACCTACCTCAGTATGTACATGGTAAGCAAAATCTAAAACCGTCGAACCTCTTGGCAATTCTTTAATATCACCGTCACGGCTAAATACATAGATTTTTTCAAAATTTTCAAAATCTTGAATTTGATCTATACCATTTGACTCTTCATCCTCACCATGTGGCGTGGTTTCGGTACGCTCTTGATAATGTTCCAGTACCGCACGTAAAGAATGTAGACGATGATTAAATGAATGATCGGTATTTTTTGCACCTTCTTTATAATTAAAATGCGAACAAACGCCCAGTTCGGCTTCATTGTGCATTTCAAAGGTACGAATTTGTACTTCTAAAGACTTATTTTCAGCAATCACTGCTGTGTGTAATGAACGATAGCCGTTGGCTTTTGGATTGGTGACATAGTCATCAAATTGGTTCGGGATATGACGCCACAACTGATGCACAATACCTAAAGCGTGATAACAGTCTGGTACACTTTTTACCAATACACGCACTGCACGAATATCATAAAGCTGATCAAAACTCAGATTTTTGCTTTTCATTTTTCGATAAATCGAATAAATGTGCTTCACTCGTCCAGTGATTTCCGCCTGAATATGATGCATACCCAGTTCAGTCTTTAGCTTATCAATCACAAACTGAATATATTGCTCCCGCTCTAAACGTTTTTCATTCAGCAACGATGCAATTTCTTTGTAACGCTCAGGTGCCAAATAACGGAAAGCGAGATCTTCTAATTCCCATTTTAGCTGTGCAATACCTAATCGATGTGCAAGTGGTGAATAGATCGTTAAAATCTCACGTGCAACGCGTTCTTGGCGTTCTTTACTTGCAGTGGCTAATTCACGTAAAGCATAAGTACGTTCAGCCAATTTGATCAAAACAACGCGTACATCTTCTGTCACTGAAATCAGCATTTTATAAATACCGTTTAAGTGCTCACGCTGATTGTTATTAAAATGATCTTCTAAACGTTTATTTTTTTCAATCAATTCAGAGAGCTTACCCATCGCAAGCGTGCCTTGTACAAGACCAAGCACCTGTTCGCCGAATTGTTGTTGAATATCCTCTAAAGTAATTAAACCTTCGCGCACACTTCGATACAACACTGCCGCTGACAATGTGTCTTCATCAACATGTAAATGCGCCAAAATATCAGCCATACCAATACCTGTACTAAAGGTATTGCTACGATGATGAACCGTGGTTTCTAATTCTTTTGCCAAGGTCAGCTCTGCAACTTTTTGAAGTTGCTTTAGCTCTGCCCCATCCAAAATATCACGCACTCGATCTAGCCAAGAGACCAGACCACTTTGCGCTTCAGCGGCATGTTCTACAGTCGTTTCCTCTGACAACTCATGGAGTCGTCCAGGTAACTGCTCACGTACTGTGACCATACCATTCTCCTCTGGATATGTAACTCATTCTCTAATCGTTTATTTCTTGGGTCTTTTCAAATTGCTCAATTTTTTCAAATAAGGCAATTGATTCAACATGCTCAGTATGGGTAAACATATCCATTACTGCTGCTTTTTTAAGTTGATAACCATATTGTGCCAGTACACCCGCATCCCTTGCCAGTGTTGATGGATTACATGAAACATAAACGATTCTTTTTGCTCCAAAATTAGGTACATATTGCATAACCTCAAACGCACCTGATCGAGGAGGATCAATTAATAATGCATCAAATCCCTGTTTTGCCCAAGAATGATGCGAAAAGTCTTTTGTTAAATCTTGTGAAAAGAACAATGCCTGAGACAATTGATTTGCTTTCGCATTTTCAGTTGCCCGTTGTACCATCTCGTCACTTGCTTCAACACCAACAACTTGGCCGGTCTCACCAACACAACGTGCTAAAGGTAAGGAAAAATTACCCAGTCCACAAAATAGGTCGAGCACTCTCTCCCCTTTTTGTAAATCTAGCAATTCACATGCCAAGTGAATCATCTTTGCATTTACACCACTATTTACCTGAGTAAAGTCTAAAGGTGAAAATGCAAATTTAACCGCAAACTCATCCAGACTATAGTGCAAACGCATAGGTGCTTGAGCATCATCAACACGATGTAAACTATCTGCGCCCTTAGGTTGCAAATACAACTGCCAATCCTTTAGTAACGCAAATTGACGTAATTGGTTGACATCCGACACATTTAATTCATCCAAGTGGCGAATCAATAACGCTGTCTCGGTATCACCCATTGCTAATTCTATATGACCAATGTGGGCTTTGCCTGTTAGACTTTCGAGTAGTTTTCTCAACTCCACCAAACTTTCGGACAAGCGCTGATCAAGAACATGACACTGCTGAATCGGTGTTAAATGATTACTGTGATGCTCACGAAAGCCCATCACCAAACGATTTTGTTTCGCAATATAGCGAACGCCCACTCGAGCACGACGGCGATAATCTATTTTTTCAGAGCGGATTGGATCTAACCATTGCTCTGGTTGTAAACCAGCAAAATGTTGTAAATGTGACTTCAATACATTTTGTTTTAATAAAATCTGTTCATCTGGATGAATATGTTGCAAGCTACAGCCACCACAAACCCCAAAATGCGGACAAATCGGATCGACTCGTCCCACAGCCGCATCACTTTCTAGCTTAACCATATCCGCTTCTTCTAAACGAGAAGTTTGATTGCTAATCTTGGCTTGTACTGTTTCACCCACGAGAGCATAACGAATAAAAACCTTCTTACCGTGCTTTTCTTTTGGATGATCAGGATGCGTTCCATAATGCGCAATCCCTCGCCCCTCATGAGAAAAAGCTTCGATTTGAAAGGTATATGTTGGATATTGAGCTGGGCGCTGTTTCGCTTTATGTTTCAAAAGATCAACCTAATTTTTTGGCGCAAACGTATTTGCGGTAAATACAGTATATTGCGATGTTTGTTGCCATACCTGTAAGAATTCTGTTTGTTGCGTTTGAGTTTGTAAATAATCGATCGTGGTTTGAAGCCAATGCTGATGATCATGTTGATTAAGCTGCCCTTTGAGCAACAACCAACGTAAATAGATCAACCATGTATTTAAAACATCACCTTCACAATAACTGGTCAGTTTTAACCATTGTTCAGTACGGACATACTCTGGCACATGATAACCAGTCTCACCACGTTTCCCAGGGAATCCTAAAAGGCAAGCAACATCATCAAGTTTTTGAAAATTTCGACCATTAAACATTGCCATCACATCCATCAAATCGACATGACGATGGTGATAACGGTTTTGATAGTTATTGAAACGCTTTTGGTTATCAATTTCACCCTGATCAAATAAACTAGACGCAGACAAACCATGATACATGGCGCGGAATAAAATCACAGGCAGATCAAATTGCGAGCCATTCCAACTGATTAGTGTCGGTTGCTTCTTATCAAAAATAGATAAAAATTTAGTCAACATCTCAGCTTCTGTATTTTGCTCCTGACTAAATGAAAAAAGTCGAACACCTTTTTCATCAATCCACAAACCAGAAATACACACAATTTCATGCAAAGGTAGGCGTTGAAAATCTATACCAGATTCTTGACGGCGAATCTTAGTTAATGCTTGTTCAACATCGGCTTCAGGTAAATCAAGATGGTAAAGATGAGCACCGGCCTTTAAATCGGTTAGTGTCTCAATATCAAAAACTAAAATTGGAAAACGTAAATTCATCTTGAAATCTCTTCAAATCCCTCCCAACCCACCTTTTATAAAGGGAGGGTGTTCTCCCTCTTTTTAACAGAGAGGGATTAGGAGGAGATTTTAATCTTGAACTGAAAACAGCCCTGTTGACAAATAACGATCACCTCGGTCACAGATAATGCAGACAATTACAGCATCTGGATGTTCTTCAGCAATTTTAATTGACGCCCAAACTGCACCACCAGAAGAAGTCCCTGCACTAATACCTTCAGTACGTGCTAACTTACGCATGGTTTTTTCTGCTTCGATTTGTGGAATATCAATAATTCGATCCACACGACGACGATCAAAAATAGTTGGAAGATATTCTTCCGGCCAACGACGAATCCCTGCAATGCTCGAACCATCAGATGGTTGTAAGCCCACAATTTGAATATCAGGGTTCTGTTCTTTTAAATACTTAGAGACCCCCATAATCGTTCCTGTCGTCCCCATCGAACTCACAAAGTGGGTAATTTTTCCGCCCGTTTGCTTCCAGATCTCAGGTCCGGTTGTGAGGTAATGCGCCTCTACATTGTCTGGATTACCAAATTGATTTAGGACAAAACCTTTGCCCTCAGCCTGCATTTGTAAAGCTAAATCACGTGCACCTTCCATACCTTGCTGTTGAGTCACTTCGATTAACTCAGCACCATAAGCCAACATTGCATCTTTACGTTCTTGACTCATGTTATTTGGCATGATCAGCTTCATTTTATAACCACGCATGGCTGCAACCATGGCTAAAGCAATGCCAGTGTTACCGCTAGTGGCCTCAATTAAAGTATCACCAGGTTGAATTTGTCCACGCTTCTCTGCTTGAACAATCATGTTATAAGCAGGGCGATCTTTGACTGAGCCAGCAGGATTATTACCTTCTAATTTCGCTAATACGGTAGCTTGAGTATGACTTGCTAAACGTTGCAAACGCACTAAAGGGCTTTTACCGACATAATAGTCTAGTAAAAATTCATCTGCTAAAAAATCAGTTTGCGTATTCGTCATGATCGACACCGATATTAAGGTGGCGACTATTGTATGAAAAAATAAGAAATACTGCACCTTTTCACTATGCTTTTTATTGGCTAGCCAATACCTCTGATTTCGGCAAAGCATGATAAGATGTTTCACAGAATGATAAATCTGACCGCGCTATGTCAAATTTCAATAAAACCCTATCTAAACGCTTACGGCTCAATCATGCTTATGGACAATTGATTGCACTTATTTTAGTGCCAATCGCTGTTCTAACAGGAGTTGGTATTTTATGGGTTCTATCTGAAACCACCAGTGCAGCAAAACAACAACAATATTCAGATGCTTCTGCGATTTTAGCTCGCTACCATCAAACCGCAGAAAAATTACTACAACTGGTACAACAACACCCCGATCAATATGATCGCGCTCAAAACATTATGCAAAAAATGTTTGATGAGAAAAACTTACAACGCGCTGTCATTATTGATAACCAAGGGCAAACCTATCTCAGTGTTGGTTATCAAAATAATCGTTTTTGGCCAACTTTCCCAAATAACAGTAATTTTTTTGGTCCAATCGCACATAACCACAACAGCATCTATGGTGCAAAATTGGCTGGTGGTAATAACGAATCGATTTGGCTCATGATTGAATTAGACAATCAGCCACTTGAGTTAGCTCGTTATAAAATTCTATTAGCCTTGGTCGTTACTGGACTAATCACCCTATTACTTTTATTACTTTGCTTAAACGTATTTTCAAGAATTTGGCTTGCGCCACTCTATGAAATTCGCATGCAGATGCAACGCTTAAATGCAGATACACTTGATCAGCATATCGTGGTGAACAGTACAGGTGAGTTACGCTTACTCCAGCGTGATATTGCCAATGTAGTCAAACGTTTACATTTTAGCTTCTTGGAGTTGAAAGAGCATACTGAACAAACCGAAGAGGATTTACGTCGTACTTTAGATACACTCGAAGTCCAAAATATTACTTATCGTCAAGCACGTGACCAAGCGATTTCATCGAATCAATCTAAATCAGTCTTTTTAGCCAATATCAGTCATGAACTTAGAACACCTCTCAACAGTATTGATGGTTTTATTCACCTCTTGCTTCGTCAGCAAAACTTAAGTAATGAACAGAACCTGTATCTTCAAACTATTCGTAAATCTTCAGCTCACCTTTTAGCACTCATTAATGATGTCCTCGATTTTTCTAAAATTGATGCAGGTAAATTAGAGCTCGAAACAGCGCCATTTGATTTGGAAGAAGCTATTTTTGATGTGATGGATATGCTTTCTCCGCTTGCAGCGCAAAAACATATCAATATGGCATTTTACTATGCTGAGAATATTCCACAGCATGTGGTTGGCGATGCCTTACGTTTTAAGCAAATTCTGACCAACCTCATTTCCAATGCCATTAAGTTCACTCCAGATGGTGAAATCATCGTTCGTGTACGTATGGAAGATGATGATATTGGACAATGCCTATTACATTTCAGCGTTCAAGATAGTGGTATTGGTCTCAGTGGTACCGACCGTAAAAAATTATTTGAATCATTCTCTCAAGGCGATGCTTCCGTTACTCGTCAATTTGGTGGTACAGGATTAGGCTTAGCGATTTCCAAACAACTTGTTCATTTGATGCATGGTCAAATTGGCTTTGAAGACAACCAAGAACGTGCCCCAACAGAAAAAGGTTCAACCTTTTGGTTTACGGCTTCATTTAAAGTGGATGAACAAGATGAATTTGTTGAGCATCCACATTTTGATCATTTACAAGTGGTCTCTTACCTTGCCCATCCTGCCACAGCGAGCGTGCTTCGTTCATATTTAGAAAACTACCGTGTCTCACATATCGAAACACAATCGATTTTGGATTTATTCAGCCGTCTGAACCATTTAAATCAGCAAGAAAACACATGGCTGATTGTCGATCACAGTGGTGACACAGAAGCACTACTCAAAGAAATTCGTCAGCGTTACCAAGGGAACTTAGCCGTTTACGGTTATCAAATGAGCCTTGAGCCGAACATGCTGAATGAATATCGTGCGCGCCCGCTCTACCAACCATTGAGTCGTCGTGAACTAGTTCAGTTATTGGGAAATCAACCTATCTTCGAGCCAGAACCAGAAAACTTTAATGGTCAAGGATTACATATACTTGCTGTAGACGATCATTTACCTAACTTGATTGTACTGGAAGCATTACTTGGTGAATTGAACGTCACCACTACAAAAGCGCTCAGCGGGCAGAAAGCGATTGATATCATTCAAGCACGTATACAACAAAAATTACCGCCATTTGACTTAGTCTTTATGGACATCCAAATGCCAGTGATGTCAGGAATCGATACAACACGAGCAATTCGTTCCTTAGAGTCAACTTTAGATACAGGCATGCAACTTCCGATTATTGCACTCACTGCACATGCTCTAGCAGACGAGAAGCAAAAATTACTCAAAGTTGGTATGAATGATTACGTAACCAAACCGATTCAAATGGAACAAATCATTCAAATCTTAACACACTGGACGAAAAACAATTTCTCTTCTCAACCAGCAAATACGGAACAAAAACGTTCAACTGAAACGATTGATCCTCAAATTTTGAATTGGCAACAAAGTGTTCAATTAGCAGCGAACAAAGAAGATCTAGCACAAGATCTATTGAATATGTTGGTAGACAGTTTCGATACTGAACTTGCTGAAATGCAACAATTAATTGAAATGGAAGACTTTCCTCAACTGGAACATGTATTGCACCGTCTATATGGTGCTACTCGATACGTAGGAACACCGAATTTGCAACAGGTTTCTGGCGAGTTTGAACAATTCGTTTCAACCCTGCGTAAAGAACGACGTAAAGCAGACGACGGCTTTATTCGGGAAACAAATTATCGCTTTAACGAATTAAATACAGCCATTGAACAGGTACGACAAGCCGCAAATCTCATCTTACACGCCCATGACATTTAATGTGACTGCGGTGTCATGTTTCAGGTTAAAGACTCATGTTATGCTGCCCCAATCAAACACAATAAGAGTATGGTAAATGGCACTTTTACGCGTTGAAAAGAACAATGGGATTGCAACTGTTTCCTTAAATCGACCAGATAAACGCAATGCAATGAGTTTTGCGTTATTAAAAGAACTGGTTGCAACAGCTAAAAAAATTGAGAAAGATCGTTCAATTCGTTGTGTCATCCTCACGGGTGAAGCACAGGTATTTAGTGCTGGTATCGACTTATCAGATCTAAATAATCCAAAAAATACAGCATTTGCAGCATGGGAACTGATCAAACCAGGACAAAGCTTATTTCAAAAAGCTTTTTTAATTTGGCAAAATTTGCCTATTCCAGTTATTGCAGCGATCGAAGGTTTTTGCTTTGGTGCAGGAATGCAGCTTGCACTCGCAGCGGATATTCGTATTGCGACTCCCACTACTAAAATGTCGATTATGGAAAGCCGTTGGGGCCTAGTACCTGACATGGGTTTAACACGCTCATTAAAAGGGCTGATCGGCGTTGATCTAGCCAAAGAACTAACGCTGACTGCGCGTATCTTTGACGCAGAATACGCTAAAGAAATTGGTCTAGTGACACATTTAGATCAAGATCCATTAGCCAAAGCAAACGTGATCGCCAAAGAAATCTTACAGCGCTCGCCAGATGCAATTATGGCAGCGAAACGAGTATTGGATGCAATGGAACATCAACCTGAAAAGGCTTTACGTTTAGAAAAACTGTGGCAGCTTAAATTACTTTTAGGTAAAAACAGTAGCCTTGCACGCAAAAAAGATAAAAATCCAGAAATTCAATTCTTGCCGCGCCAATATAAATAAGCACCAGGATAAATTCACATGCATGCGAATCAACAAACACCTATCGCGTTCTTAGGTATGGGTTTAATGGGTACACGTATGGCTTCTCGACTTCTTCAAGCTGGTTATACTGTAGCTGTATGGAATCGCAGCCAACATGCATGTGAAGCACTTATTCAACAAGGTGCAACTCAGTTAGAATTAAACAAGATTGCGGAATACCCTGTTATTTTAATCTGTTTAGCGGATGATCAAGCTGTTCAAAGCGTTTTCGATCAAATCCAGCCCTATTTAAAAGCAGAGCAAGTGATTGTTGATTTTTCTAGCTTGTCGGTAACCGTGACACAACAATTGGCGCAATCTGCCCAACAGCAACAAGTGACTTGGATTGACTCGCCTGTTTCAGGTGGGACTATCGGGGCAGAACAAGGTACATTGGTCATTTTTGCTGGTGGCGATGAACACACCATCCAAGCACTCGAGCCTATTTATAAAGTCTTATCACAACGTGTCACCCGTATGGGTGAAACAGGGACTGGACAAGCCACCAAAATTTGTAACCAATTAATAGTTGCTGCAAATAGCACGTTGATCGCAGAAGCTGTTGCATTAGCAAGCCAAGCAGGCGTAGATACTAACTTGCTTGCCCCTGCTCTCGCGGGCGGTTTTGCAGATTCTAAACCATTTCAAATTTTAGCTCCTCGTATGGCAACCCATACTTTCGAGCCTGTGCAATGGAAAGTGCAGACCTTATCCAAAGACCTTAATAATGCATTAAAACTTGCACATAGTTTTAACCTAAATATACCTGTTGCACAAAAAGCTCTACTACAGTTACAAGCCCACCAAGAAAACGGCTTTGCTGATAATGATTTAGCGACTATTATTCAATATATAGAGCAATAATAATTGATTGAAGGAGATTGAATATGAGCCATCTTGCAGTCAATTTGTCGATGATTTTTACGGAAGTCCCTTTGATTGAGCGTTTTGCTTTAGCTCATGCACATGGCTTCCAACATATCGAAATTCAGTTCCCATATGAATTAGAAATTTTTGATATTCAAACTCAGCTTGAACAATACGATCTTTCCCTTTGCCTCATTAATGTGCCTGCTGGCGATTTAATGCAGGGCGGTAATGGCCTAGCAGGTATTCCTGGAAAAGAAATTGAATTTCATCATGCCCTTATGCTTGCAATTCGTTATGCAAAGGCACTGAATGTTCCTCGAGTTAATATTTTAGCGGGTAAACAGCCTCAAGATGCTGACCTCTTACCCTGTTTAAATACCTTAGCAAGCAATTTGAAACTGGCTTGCCACATGCTCAGTGAACAAGGTATTGAACCCGTTTTTGAAATGATTAATGGCACAGATATGCCACGCTTTCTAGTTCAGAATATCGCTCAAGCCCAAGAAATGCTGGAAGTCGTCAACCATCCTGCTTTAAAAATGCAATATGATTGTTACCATATGGCAATGATGGGTGAAGAGATTTTGGCTGGATTACAGGAAAATTTACATCAAATTGGACATATCCAATTCGCCGACTATCCAAATCGACATGAACCTGACACAGGAAATATTCCCTATAAGCAAATTTTTGACTGGTTACGTCAAAGTGACTATCAAGGTTATATTGGTGCAGAATACCGACCAAAAACTCAATCAGATCAATCTTTTGCATGGAAAGAAAAGTACTTTTCCAATGACGTGAATACATAAACTGTTACTGCTGAAATTTGAATTTTATAGAGAAAAACGGTATATTTGACGATGAGCAATTGTCAGGAAAATATACCCTCTATGAATTTAGAACCATCGCCCAGCGCTTCTAATTCTCACGACCTAAAAATCAAAACAGCAAACAAAGATGTACATGCTTGTTTAAAAGTTGTACATGAAGTCCTTACTGATGTAAAAGCCAAAGATATTCTAGAACTTGATGTAAGTTCTATTAGCAATGTTGCCGATGCAATTGTGATTGCAAGCGGAACATCTACTCGTCATGTCAAAGCACTTGCTGACAATGTTGCTGATGAAGCACGTAAAGCAGGTTTTCGCCCGATTGGTGTTGAGGGTGAACGAGACGCTGAATGGATCCTAATTGATCTAGGGTTCGTTGTTGTACACGTTATGTTACCTACCGCCCGTAAGTTCTATGACTTAGAAAGTTTATGGCGTGCACCAGAATCAGTAGCGTAATGCTCAAAAAAGCGACCCAAATTGGTCGCTTTTTTTATATTCATAATAACTGTTTTAAATCAATTTCAGGATATTGTTGCTTCACTATATTCTTAATCTGCGCATAAAGCTGATCAGCTTTATTTGGCCCATAAAAATCACAATAAATGGCATAAAAAATTGTAATCAGTTCCGCATAGAGTGTTTGAGGTATTTGCTTAAGACAATTTTTTTCTGAACCATCAATAAACCGATAAGCAGCCAATGAGCGATGCTTCTTCATTTTTATCCCCAATTCATCTACGAACTCTAAATAATCATTCCGATGAACTGATTTTAAAATTGTGATAATAAAATCATAAAAAGCTTGAAATAGATCTACAGGCTGCTCTTCTTCCACAATCACCACATCTTGATCTTCTTTAACCTCAAGATGTTGCTGTTTTTCAACAATCGATATTTCATGCAAGACCTGACGCAACATGTCTTTGCGGAGCAATCGCAACTCATGTGTTGTACAAATTTCACTTAAAAAACGGTTTAATACAAAAGAAGGCTGATGTCCATATTCACTTTCCCAATACTGTAAAACACGTTGCAACACGGTATCTGGCAAAAATTGGGATAATCCTTTTGTGACTGCCTGCTTCTTTTGTTCAATTGTCAGTTCTACCATAACGATCACCCCTTAATGCCGATGAGTGATGTTTTCAGTCTCAAAAGTCACATCTCTTTGAAACTCAGGATAAGATAACTCCGCATGTTCAGTGTAGTCCAAACCACGTTGTTCATGCTGTTGTGAAACTCGCAAACCACCTAAGAGCTTATCAAGTAATTTAAACATAATAAAAGATGCACCAAATCCCCAAATCAATGCAGCTCCCACACCTAAGGCTTGAACAAGAATAATATCTAAATTAAATAGTGCTTTTTCAAAGAAAATACCTGCGGCTAATGTCCCCCATGCACCACAAACACCATGAACAGTCACTGCATCCACAACATCATCTAATTGCATCTTTTCTATAAATTGTGGAACAAAGGTAATTAAAAATCCCGCGATTGCCCCTGTGATAATGGCAAACGGCGGTGACATTGTGGCACATCCTGCCGTAATTGCGACTAGGCCTGCTAATGAAGCATTAATCGTATGACGCATCAAGACTGCTTTTGATTGAAGCAGTGCAAGAATCATATAAGTTGAAGCTGCCGCACACGCAGCAAGATGTGTATTCAGTGCAATACGCCCAATACTAACACTGGCTGCAACGGTTGAGGCGGCATTAAAACCAAACCAAGCAAACCACAAAATAAAGCCCCCTAATGCAACAAGAGGTAAGTTATGTCCTGCTAAAAAATGGCTTTGCCCTTTGCGACCAAATCGACCTAAACGTGGTCCTAACACGATAATGCCTGCCAGTGCCACCCAACCACCAATTGAATGCACGACTGTTGAACCTGCAAAATCAATAAAACCTAGAGCTTTTAACCAACCATCTCCACCAAACAATCCTCCCCAAGCCCAACTTCCAAATATCGGATAAATCACACCGCTGACAAAGATTGCACTCACCACATAGGCCACAAAATGTATTCGCTCTGCCATCGCACCACTTGCAATCGTGGTTGCTGTTGCTGCAAACATCATTTGGAAAAATAATAAATTCCAATGCCAGTCATCTAATTGACTCGGCATAAAATATCCCCACCCTATCCAGCCTGTTTGATTTAAACCGAACATCAAACCAAAACCAAATAGCCAGAAAATGATGCCGCCTATACAGGTATCCATATAATTTTTCATAAGAACATTAACGGTATTCTTACTACGAACAGATCCACTTTCGATTAAAGCAAATCCTGCTTGCATAAAGAAAACTAAAATTCCACCAACAACCACCCACACGCTATCCAAGGAAAGGCGAATTTCTTGAATATTAGGTGTAGTTTCGGCAAAAGTAGCGGAAGAGAGAAACAACAGAAATGGCAAAATCAATACGACATTTTTCATATAATTCCCCTAAAAAGAACAAGAAATTAAATGCAAAGAGAATGCCAAAACAAACTTCATTTATTCAAAAAATTTATTGGTTTATATTTATCTATCATAAAAAAGCGATTTAACATTCATATTGATGATTAAAGTTTTTTACTCAAAGTACAAAGATGAGCTATTGGTAATTTTAAAAAATTGACATGACAAATTGTCAAATTTAACGCACTATAACACTACCTTAGAACTCAGTTAATAAAAAGTATCACAGGAGTAACACATGAAGGTCTTGATTACAGGTGCAAATACAGGAATTGGCTTTGCTACAGCGGAACAATTGGTCAAACAAGGACAGCATGTCATTCTTGCCTGCCGCAATCCTCAAAAAGCACAAGCTGCACAAGAAAAATTACGTAAACTTGATCAAGCACAAGTAGACTTAGTTTCACTTGATTTAAATAGTCTTGAACAAACCCGAAAAGCGGCAGATCAAATCGCCGATCAATATGGCAATCTAGATGTTTTAATTAACAATGCCGGTCTTTTTGCCAAAACCAAGCAACTCACCGCTGATGGATTTGAACAACAATTTGGGGTGAATTATTTAGGACATTTCCTTTTAACTCAAAAATTACTCCCTGTTCTAGAAAAAGCTCCTAAAGCCCGAATCGTACACCTTGCTTCAATTGCACATTGGGCGGGTTCAATCAAACCAAATAAATTTCGTGCTGAGGGTTTTTATAATCCACTGTTTTATTATGGCCAGTCTAAACTTGCAAATCTATTATTCAGTAATGCACTAGCAGAAAGAATGGCAAACAGCACAATTACCAATAATGCTTTACATCCAGGCGGTGTTGCATCAGATATCTATAGAGAACTCCCTAAACCAGTATATGAAGTCATGAAAATTGGTTTAGTGCCAACCTCGGTTCCTGCAAAGTTGATTACACAAATGGCGACTGGAGATGAGTGGGCAAAGCGTAATGGAGAATATGTCAGTGCTCATATGCCAGATTGGAAATCACCACATGCTAAAAACCAACAGCTTGCACGCGATCTTTATGCTCAGTCTATGGATCTGGTAGAAAAATATCTTTAATTAAATCGAAAATAAAAAAGCCACCCGAGGGTGGCTTTTACAATCTTAATGAGGTCAGATTAGTGACCACCACCATTAATTGCTTTCGTCATATCTTCCACAACTTTCTTCGCATCACCGAAGATCATCATCGTTTTTTCGTTATAGAACAAGTCATTGTCTAAGCCAGCATAACCTGTTGCCATAGAACGCTTGATCACCATGATGGTACGTGCTTTATGCGCTTCAAGGATCGGCATACCATAGATTGGTGATGTCGGATCGTCTTTCGCCGCAGGGTTCACTACATCATTCGCACCAATCACAAGTACTACGTCTGTTGCAGGGAAGTCTGAGTTAATCTCATCCATCTCTAAGATGTCTTCATATGCAACATCAGCTTCAGCAAGTAATACGTTCATATGACCAGGCATACGCCCAGCAACTGGGTGAATCGCGAAGCGAACTTTTACGCCTTGCTCTTTCAAAATTTCACACAATTCTTTTACAGCATTCTGTGCACGACCTTGCGCCATACCATAACCAGGTACGATCACAACGCTGTCTGCATTTGACATCAGGAAGCCTGCGTCATCTGCTGAACCAGAACGGTGATTACGTTGAACTTGCTCACCTTTATCTGCTGATGCAACTGCTGCACCACCCATCGCACCACCAAACAAGACGTTGATGATTGAACGGTTCATCGCCTTACACATGATGTAAGAAAGAATCGCACCAGAAGAACCTACAAGCGAACCCGCAACGATCAACATATTGTTTTCAAGTGTGAAACCAATACCTGCCGCAGCCCAACCAGAGAATGAGTTCAAGAGTGATACTACAACTGGCATATCACCACCACCTACTGGCGCAATCCATACCCAGCCAAATGCAAGTGCAAGTGCTGTCATTGCCCAGAATGCAGTCATGTTACCCGTAGTGAAGAAGTAGAAACCACATGCAAGCATCGCAATAAAGATTGTTGCTTGAACTGGTTTAACCCATGCACCAGAAATTGTTTTTGCCCATTTCTTCGCAGCCAATTTACCGTAAGCAAATACCGACGCAGTAAATGTAATCGCACCAACGAAACAACCAACAAACAATTCGAATAAATGAACTGGACTCATATGTGCGTGTTGAACACCAGCAGCAGTTAAAGCAGCTTCATTTTGTTCAAATAATACATTGAGTTGGTTGTTGTGCAGAATCGCAGCAATCGCAATCAATACCGCAGCCAAGCCCACAAGAGAGTGCATCAATGCTACAGTCTCAGGCATTTGCGTCATTGGAACTGTTTTCGCACGTGCGATACCAACAACAGCACCCAATACCATTGCACCGCCAATCATCCAAACTACTGGATGCTCAGCAACAAAGAAGGTTGTTACTACAGCAATCGCCATTGCGATCATACCGTAGCGGTTACCTGCAATTGCAGTCTTAGGGCCAGACAAGCCACGTAAAGTTAAGATAAAGAGGACAGCACCAATCAGGTAGAACCAATCCGCATAGTCTCGAATAAATTCCATTGCTTAGCCCTCTTTTTTCTTTTGCTTCGGCTTGAACATTTCAAGCATACGAGCAGTTACAGCAAAGCCACCAAAAATGTTGATACTTGCCAAGAACACAGCAACAGCACCTAAGATGCTTACAACATTTACACTTTGGAATGCTACATTGGCATCAACACCAATTGCAGGCATACCTACAGTCTGGATCATCGCTCCAACCACAATAATTGAAGACAACGCATTCGTTACTGCCATTAATGGTGTATGTAACGCTGGCGTTACACCCCACACCACGTAATAACCTACGAAGATGGCAAGGACGAAAATTGTAATCGTTTCAACCATGAGAACTCTCCTTAACCGCGCTTGAGCAGTACTTGACCGCCATGAGTCACGAGTAACGCTTTTTGGATTTCTTCTTCTGGATTAATCGCAAAGTTTTTGTCTTTGTCGAATAATGTTTCAAGGAAGTTAAAAACGTTACGTGCATACAATGCAGATGCTTCCGTTGCAACTGTGCCTGGAATGTTTGGAATACCCAAAATTTTCACACCATTTTCAGTAACAACAGTTTCGCCTTCTTTAGAACCTTCAACGTTACCACCCGTTTCAACTGCCATATCTAAAATGACAGAACCCGGTTTCATCTTGGCAACAGTTTCAGCTTTGATCAGACGTGGGGCATTACGACCCGGAATCAATGCAGTCGTGATTACGATGTCAGCATTTGATACAGCTTTATCTACAATCGCAGCTTGATCTTTGATGTATTGCTCACCCGGCTGCCAACCATAACCGCTTTTCGCAGCTTCAGCAGCACGTTGTTTTTCTTCGTCTGACATTGGTACGTCTAACCATTTACCACCTAAAGACTCAACTTGTTCTTTAGCAGTTGGACGTAAGTCAGTTGCTTCTACAACTGCACCTAAACGTTTTGCAGTCGCAATCGCTTGAAGACCAGCAACACCAACACCCATGATCACGACACGCGCAGGTTTTACGGTACCCGCAGCAGTCATTAACATTGGGAACATACGTTGATATTCAGCCGCAGCTAACAATACAGATTTATAACCCGCTAAGTTTGCTTGAGAAGAAAGTACGTCCATGTTTTGTGCGCGTGAAAGCGTACGAGGAAGTAATTCTAAAGCAAAAGCAGACACTTGCTGAGTAGCAAACTGGTCTAGTTCTGGATTGCGGTAAGGGTCAAACATAGCTACTACAGTTGTATTCGCCGCAAGTTTTTGAATTTCGTCACCGCTAGGAGCACGTACCTTCAAAATAATTTGGCTGCCTGTATAAGCATCGTCCGTAATAGTTGCGCCAACTTGTTCATAAGCACTGTCAATATAGGCTGCTTTAACACCAGCGCCACGTTGAATGACAATACTATGACCTGCGTTAATCAACTTCTTAACTGTTTCTGGTGTTGCCGCTACACGACTTTCACCTGCAACAGTTTCGGTTGGGATTCCGATCTGCATGAGCGTTCCTCAAGCTAGTTTTTCTTAAGTAAACATCGCGAGTAGCAATGTTTCCCCCAGGAGTATTCTTTGTTGAATTTTGGATTCTAATGGAACTTTTTTAAAATTCCACCCAATATTTATTTAATAAATACCTATATTTTGAACTGATGATTCAGATTAATGTTTACAACTTGTATAATCAGCATGTTTGCCTGCTTATAAGTAAAAACACTTTATCTTTATATACTATATGAATAAGTCTGATTATTTAGACAAACTCACCAGCTCGCTGTCTTTTCAGTCCTCAACAACAGATAAAAAAGTAAGGTACAAATAACAAATCAGGGCTTTGTTCCATCAATGACTCATAATCAATACAAATTACTTATCTGGTTTAGATATTGAACGTATTGTGGTTTATAAATCATTCGAATCTGCATCATAATCATGCAATTAATCGGTGGGATTGGCTTCTTAGAACATTTATAGCGTTTTTAGAGCGACTTCGATCAAATTTTTACAGATAAAATCATCGATTAGTAAAGACTAAGCAAATCATTCAAAATGCTCTAAAGATTTAAATAGTGATCGATATAGATAATTATCAAAAATAAATGTAAAAATTTTAAATGGCATTTTTTCAAGTGATATTTGTATGATTTTATCTAATCAAATCCTGAAAATTGCACAAAATTAGTGCAATAAAATCATCTTTTAAAATTCTGACTCATTTTTGTGATTCATTAAAAATAAAATTTCTTGAAAATGTGCACCCATTGCCTCCTCTGCAAGACAATCTTCAGGATTTCGCAAAGGACATTGCTCCAAAGACAAACAACCACAACCGATACATTGATCCAATTGCTGGCGTAACTGCAACAACATCATGATTTGCTGATCCAATTGCCCTTGCCACTCTTGTGACATGATTTGCCAATCTTTTTTCGTAGCTACTTGTTGCTTTGGTAAAATACTCAGCGTTTGTTTTATTTGTTTTAAACTGATCCCAACCTGTTGAGCCGCTTTTATAATTGCAATTCGCCTAAGCATCGCACGCTGATATCTACGCTGATTTCCCTCCGTTCTAGTACTCCAAATCAAATATTTTTCTTCATAAAAACGAATCGTTGGAACACTTACGCCGCTACGTTTTGCAAGTTCTCCGATGCTAAGCCATGTTTCTGGCGAATATTGCTTCAAAATTTTCTTGACCTCTAGTTAACTTGAGCTTTGATACTAGCACATATCAGATTTTATGAAGATGTACAGTAATGAATAAAATAAATACTCAAGCCTTTCAAATAATTAATCCTGAAGCGCTCTATCATCCTAAAAGCAATGGATATAGTCATATTGCTGTTGTAAAACCGAATATGCGAGCTATTCATCTCGCGGGGCAAGGTGGAGAAAATAAAAATGGTGAAATTTCACCTTTTTTTGACCAACAGGTACAACAAGTCTTTTATAATATTCAACAGGCTTTAGCCTCAGTTCAAGCAACGCTTTCAGATATTGCCGTGTTACGTGTTCTGATTGTTGATCATGACGCTCAGAAACATCAGCTGGTGATTAAAACAATAGTAGATCTTTGGAAAACTCTTGATTTCCCTGTTTGTACACTTATTCCAGTCACAAGCTTAGCATTACCAGAAATGCAAATTGAAATCGAAGCGACTGCGTATACTGCCTAAGAACCAGAGAAGAGAATATTATGTCAAACACCCAAAATATTAGTCAAAATAAAGCCTTACTCTGGTTTATGGCAGCAGCATGTGGTTTATGCGCAGGTGCAAACTATTATAGCCAACCCTTAATTCACTCCATTCAGCAATTTTTTGCGGTTACAGAGGGACAGGCAGCTCTGACTGTAACTTTTGCTCAGGTTTCTTACGCGCTCGGCTTGCTTTTTATTGTTCCAATGGGCGATGTCGTTAATAAGACAAAATTTATTCCGCTCTTAATGGCATTGTGTGCGGTAGGCCTATTTATTTGTGCTTTCTCTGTGAATCTACCAATGCTTTGGATTGGTACAATTCTAGTTGGACTATTTTCTGTAGCTGCTCAAGTTTTAATTCCACTCGCAACCATGACTGTTGAACCAGAAAAAACAGGTGAAGTTGTTGGCTTTCTCATGAGTGGTTTATTGGTTGGTATTTTACTTTCCACAAGTCTTGCAGGGCTCTTTTCAAATTTGTTTCATTGGAAAGTCATTTATGTCGTGAGTGGTATTTTAATGTTGATTTTGGCTTATGCACTCAAAAGTCGACTCCCATATGTTATGCGAATCAAAATGGATTACAGACAAATTTTTGTCTCTATGGCTGAATTATTAAAACAAGAAAAACGTTTGCTATTACGTGCATTGACAGGTGCTTTTGCATTTGCAGCAGTCAGTATTTTGTACTCAACGATTGCGTTATTGCTCACAGCAGCACATCACCTTCCTGACCTTGTGATTGGAATGGTTAGCCTAGTCGGTATCTTCGGCGCATTATCAACTCAATATATAGGTCGCTACGCTGACCAAGGTTATACCAAACAATTAACTTGGATCGGTTGTGGCTTGTTCATCCTCAGTTGGATTTGTTTCTATTTTGGACAAACTTTTCTATTCAGCTACATTCTTGGATTTGCCGTTATCCAATTGGCTTTAGCGCTTGTCCATACCAGTAATCAAAGTATTATTTTCCGCTTACGACCTGATGCAAAATCTCGAATTAATGCCATATATATGACGGCGTATTTTACAGGCGGTGCTTGTGGCTCTGCACTTGGGATTTTTTCATGGAACCATGGCGGTTGGACAATGACTTGCCTCGCTGGAATAAGTCTTGTTTTTGCCTGTATGCTTTTTAGTTTATTGGATAATTTTTTAACACAGAAAAACAAGGGTGTTAAAAATTAATTCATGAGCAATCTATTTGGGCTTAACCCTCGTATTTGCTAAATGCTTTTGAAAGCTGATGAAGTGTTTTGATTTGTTTTCCATAACGGCGACAAGAACGACAAGCAAATAAATGTAATTGTAGATTGCTCTGCTCTATAAGCTGAAGTGGTCTATCCTGTTTCTCGGAAATCAACTGTGTTGCTTGTCGGCAAGTTAGCATGAGCAATCCTCCTTAAGTAACCATTTATTTTCTAGACATTCACGTAATCTAGTTCGGCTTCTATACATCAAGACATTAAAATTTGAGACAGTAATCTCTAACCTTTCGCAAATTTCATCAGAACTGAGTTCAATTACTTCTCGTAACATAAACACCTGCGCATATTTAGCAGGCAAATGATTCAAACAAGCATCAAAAACAATCCAAAAATCTTGCTGTTCCATCATTTCTTCAGGGCTTTGCCACGCTTTAGGCGCTTGATATTTATGCCAGTGGCCCGAGGCATCAAATAATTCGTCGATACTCAACTCATTATCTTGTTCATCAAATAATTCAGTCATAGTCACTAATCGAGACTTTTGTCGGATCAGATCAATGATCTTATTTTTTAAAATCGCAAAAACCCACGTTTTAAACGCCGCTCTTCCTGAAAAAGAGCCTAGATGCTGCAAAGCACTCACTAACGCTTCTTGAACCACATCTTCAGCTTGCTGAAATGAGGACAGTTGTAAAACAGTAAACTTCAGCATCTGTTGTCTTAAATCCATTAGAAATTCAGGATTTTCAAGCTGATGCAATATTTCTTGATTATTATTCAATTCAGCCCCAAACATGATCACTTCCTATTACTGTTCTGAGGATGATTTAACAAGCCTAGATTCGTGAGTGTTGCTGCCAACTGATTCAGTTGTATTGTAATCTCTTGCTCAGAAAAAGTTGGTGCAATTAATTTAATTAAGTCATGAAGCTCAAGCTCTGAGTATATCCTTAGGTTCATTTGCTCAATCAACATTGCAAATAAGGGGGACAATCTTTCCAAGCAAATCTTATCCTGATTGTCTCGCCAAACCATAATTGCACTTGGCATTACTTCAATATCTGCCAGCGTTGTATGAACCGTCCAAGCATAAACAGGATATTGATAGACCAAAATCCACACTTTGTGTGTGAGTTGCCAACCTGTCTTTTCAACAATGTTAATGTCTTCAATTTCAAGCGTATCTAAATACAACTCCAACCACTCAAACTGCAACAACTCTTCTAGCCAAGGATATTGGCTTAAAACTGGATGTCGGTTTTCAGTCAAATAATCTCTAAATTGCAACGAAATATCATTATAGAAAGGTGACTGGCATTTAGCTTTTTGAAAAAATTCTTCCAATAAAAGCTGCCATTGATCCACAGGTAGAATAGAGCGAGCTATGGGATAAACCAAATTTATAAATGAACACATATTGTTGAACAATAAATCTCGATAAATCTGCATTCGCTCAAGATCACATATTTTAATGTGTTCAGCATTTGGTTCACGAATCCAATTACAGAATTGCTGCTGAGTGGTTTTGAAAGTGCTTACTTTGAGCACCATAACCGTTCTCCTGTTGCTGCATCGTTTTAATTGTAGTCAATTCCTGCTGTAATTGTTGCCATGATGGAATATTAAAATCTCTTTCCAACAAGGTTGGTTTAACGCCACAATGTTGATAACTAAATTGCAATAGCTGCCATACAGGATCGCAAATTTCGGCGCCATGCGTATCAATCAATAAGTTTTCATTCATTTTTTCATGCCCAGCAATATGCATATAACGTATGCGTTCTTTATGCATCGCTTGGATAAAGCCATGTGCATCACTGCCATGATTGATACTATTCACATAGACATTATTAACATCAAGTAATAATTCACAATCTGCTTGCTCAAGTACTTCACAAACAAACTCAGCCTCACTCATTTCTGCATTTGGCATTAAATAGGTAGATACATTTTCAATAACGAGCGGCTGCCCTAAAATGTCTTGAACACGTAAGATACGCTCAGCGACATATTTGACCGCAGCTTCAGTCATCGGTATCGGTAATAGATCATATAAATACCCCCCATCAGAGGTATAACTGAGATGCTCAGAATAGATGGAAACTTGATACTGCTTTAAAAAAGCTTTGATCTGTTGAATAAATTCAATATTTAAAGGATGAGGTCCCCCAATAGAAAGGGACAGACCATGACACACCAAAGGTGATTTTTCAGTACATTGAGCCAATAACTTGGCGTGTCGTCCACCAAAACCCATCCAATTTTCTGGTGCAACTTCAATAAAGTCTGGATGTGATTCCGCATTCAAAAACGTATCAATAAAATCACGCCTTAAGCCTAAACCAACACCATTCAATGCAGCCATGCTGTTTTCCTTTTTGAACTGATACCGACAATTTGAAATGTATCGGTATCATTCGGCTGATCTAAACTATTTAGCACCACACTTGCCATCTGCAACTTTTTTATCTGCACCACATTTTGCATCAGCAGTTTTCTTAGCTGCTCCGCACTTCCCTTCTGCTGATTTTTTATTTGCCCCACATTTTGCATCAGCAGACTTTTGTTGCTGTTTTGCCTTATTTGCACCACATTTGGCTTCGCCACATTTTCCATCAGCAGCTTTCGATGCATGAGACTCAGTTGTGGTCGTGGTTGGTGCAGCAGATACGTGAGTGATGCCTACAGCTGATAAAGCCAGTAATGCAGCGACTGATGTGATTGAGTTTAATTTATTCATTTTTGTATTCCTTGTAAGGTAATTGCTCGGTTTGTACGGAGGTACATTAAGTTAGACGGAGTAAAAGACGATTTATTACAGATCAAATGAAAAAAATATGTAAGAAGTTCCATGTTCATCCGACTAATAACTATTCAATAGCACTCAATGTGAAATTCCCATGAAAAACTTTATTTATTCTTTAACACAACATTATCAAAAAAATTCTCACTGTATAAAACATTTCGATGGAATTGCAGCGCTTGCACTCAGATTATATTTAGTCCCTATTTTTTGGATGGCAGGAAGTAATAAACTCATGCATTTCCAAGACACAATTGAATGGTTTGGTAATCCTGATTGGGGTCTCGGTTTACCATTCCCTACATTGATGGCAGCACTCGCAACCTCAACAGAATTAGCTGGTGCAGTATTGTTAGGATTAGGTTTATTCACTCGCTTTATCAGTATTCCACTCATCATCACAATGTTGGTAGCAATTTTAACCGTACACTTACCGAATGGTTGGCAAGCCATTGCTGATCCAAATGCACCATTTGCAAACGCTCAAGTTCTCGCCTCCGCTGAGAAGTTAGAAAAAGCCCATCAGATTTTACAAAACTATGGTAACTATGACTGGCTTACTGCCAGCGGATCATTTGTCATTTTAAATAATGGTGTTGAATTCGCAGTGACCTATTTAGTGATGTTACTCGCTTTAATCTTTATCGGTGGTGGGCGTTATATCAGTTTAGATTTCTGGATGAAATATCATTTAACCAAACGCTTATAAGCCCTATGAAAGGCTTAGAATATTCAATTAATTTCATGTATTCGAATATTCTAAGCCACAGAGCTTATTTATGTTTCCAAGGTACTGCTGGTGAGCCAATCCATGCTGATTTGGCAGGAATATTTTCACCTTTCATCACTAAAGTTAACGGCCCTAACACCGCATGATGACTGACATTAGCATTATATAAAATGATACTTCTCGCATTCACGACCACATCACTTCCAACATTTACTTGACCAATCTTCATAATACGATCTTCAAATAAATGTGTCTGTGGACCTGAAAAACTATTAAATTCAGCGCGATCTCCAATATCAACACAGTCGAACTCTGTAATATCCGCAGTATCCATATAAACGTCTTTCCCTATTCGAACCCCCAAAATACGCAAGAAAAATGGCAGCATTGGTGTTCCTCTTAAATAATTCAGGAAATTTGGAATTGCGACTGATTCATATAAACTTGTAATCCCTTCACTTAACCAAACAAACATGGTCCACATTGGCGCTGAACGAGGTTGGTAGCGTCCAATTAAAATCCACTTCAATAAAGCCACGATGATAAAGCAACCCACACCATACAATAAGCCTGCGAGGGTTAAGGCCAACAATCCCATTGGAATCGTATAGTTATTAATGACATCAATCACTTCTAGCACAATCATATACCCCACACCAATCGCAAGCGCTGCGGGTAATACAATCCGTAGCCCCTCAATAAAAGCACGCATGAAACGGCGTTTGAGACTCGGTTTGAAAGTAAGATAATCTGGGTATTTCTCTGCGGCTTCTCGTGCTGGGAGAAGTAGCGCTGGAGAACCAAACCAAGTTTGTCCTGAATACATTTCTCGATTATCTGGCGTTTTAGACTGCACACCAATTAAAATATTATCAGGTAATACCGTACCATCTGCGATATAAGCACTGTTCCCAACAAAACTACGATGACCAATTTTTGTTGATTTTAATGACATCCAACCGCCTTTAATCTCCTCATCACCCAACATCACCGCATCAGCAATAAAACTTTCTTCACCCAAGGTAAGCATTTCAGGAATAACGCCTGTTGCAGTTGATATTTCAGTATTTTTACCAACCTTTGCGCCTAACATACGAAACCAAGTTGGTGCATAAATTGTTGCAAATAGACCATGTAGCGTTTGTAAACTGGTTTCTAAAATTTGGGCTGCGAACCACTTCCGATAATACGTTGCACCGTGAATCGCATAAGTACCCACCTCTAAACGAGGTAATACTATTTTACGTAAAGCTGAAGAAATCAAGGCGGTAATGATCATCATCATCGCACTCGCAGGGATAGCCAATAGGAAATAATAAAGCGCTGTTTGAATATGATTATTCGGGTCAATATTGAAAACATTCACATCTAACCAATCAACCAATAAGAAACTTGGAAAGATTGGAATAAAGAAAATACAAGCGATAATTAATGCACTCACTCCATAGTAAACATACTCTGAAACTTTACGCATTAAAGAAAGTTTTGGACGCGGTGCTAACTGTTCTAACTGATCCACATGACCAATCTTCTTCGCAGGCGTGCCATCCCAAATTTCACCAGCAGGCACAGTCGTATCATATTCAATCGCAGTCAAAGCATTGATATGAGCAGTTTGTTCTAACACAGTATTTTCTTCTAATACCGCATAAGAACCCACATAACTATCACGTTTTAAATGAATTGAACCTAAGACCAAATGCCCATGTTCAACTTTAGCATTCTCTAAATTCACCTGAGAACCAAGACTGACACCATCTTCAATCGTCAATAAGGATGGCATACGAATATGCACTGAACTGATAGAAACATCATGTCCAATTTTCGCTCCAAGTGCTTTGAGATATAAATTCAGTAAAGTTGAACCTGATAAGAGATAAACAGGTGAAATACTACTAATCCGATCTGCCAACCACCAACGGAAATAAGTCATTCCCCATAACGGATAACGACCCGCACCCACGCCAACCATTAGCGCACGTTTAACCGTGATAGAAAGGGCAAAACTAGCAATAATGACACTGACATAAACCAATAAAGAAAGCAAAATTGCAGAAGGAATACTGTCTCGTGCGCCACCAGTAAAATAATGATAGGTAAAGAATGGAGCGAGCCATTGCATGATGTTAATTGAAATCAACACTGGAATTGTGACTACCTGTGCAATACCGCAGAGCCATTTATAGGTTTGATTTCGTGGATTGTCTTGACCAATTTGGCTATCAAATATTGATGGCTCTGGTTGCTCAAGCATCAAAGCTGCAATTGCTCCTACTCTTCGTGCTTGGTATAAACTTTGAATCGTGAGGTGACTATATTCAGAATGTTCACGTAAATTTGAAATTAAAACTGCAGCTAATAAAGAGTGTCCACCCAGATCATCAAAGAAATCGGCATCCAATTTAATTGGAAGATTCGGAAACAGTCGATTTAAGATTTCAAATAAAATTTCTTCAGCTTCATTTTGAGGTTGATCTGATTCACTCCGATCGACCACACTTGTTAGAGGTCTCGCTTTTAGTGCTTTTCGATCAATTTTCCCAGAAAGTAATCGCGGTACTTCTTCAATAATTTCAAAACGATTAGGTACCATGTATGGCGGTAAGCGCTGACCAAGATGATGTCGAAGCTGTTTAATTTCTATGGATTGTTTTGCATCAATTTCTGCGGCTATAAAGGCGATCAACTGATCAATACCATCTTCATTACGTAAAATGACAGCAGCTGTGCCAATACCATCGAGATCACATAATGCAGCTTCAATTTCGCCAAGTTCTACGCGGAAACCACGAATTTTTACTTGATCATCCGCACGTCCTAAACAATGTACTTGACCAAATTCATCGATTTTAGCTAAGTCACCCGTCCGATATAAACTTTCTTCATCAGGACTCGTTGCCCATGGATTCTGAATAAACTTATCAGCTGTTAGATCTGGGCGACCTAAATAACCTTGTGCCACGCTTGGCCCAAAAATACACAATTCGCCCGTTTCCCCTTGTGCCAATAGCTCTCGATCAGCATTAATCACCAACATACCGTAGTTAGGTAATGGTTTGCCAATCGTGACAGGCTTACCCTGCTGTAATAACTCAAGACTCGCAGAGACTGTGGTTTCTGTCGGTCCGTAAGTATTAAACATTTGATGGTGTGGCAATGCCCAACGCTCAACCAATGAGTCTGGACACATTTCCCCTCCTAAATTGATGATGCGTAAATTAGCAACATCTTCAGGGAACAAAGCGAGCAAAGTTGGTACAGCATGCAAAACACTAATTTGCTCTTGTTGCAAGGTTTTACATAATCGTTCTGGATCACTGACCAAAGATTTTGGTGCAATCCATAAAGTTGCTCCAACCAAATAGGACAACCAGATTTCCTCGAAAGACATATCAAATGCAACTGAGAAGCCTTGATAAACTTTGTCTTGTTCTTGGATACCTAAAATACTGTTTTCACTGCGCAGAAAATGACAAATATTCTTCTGAGTAATGACAATACCTTTGGGTTTTCCTGTTGAGCCTGAAGTATAAATAATATAAGCAGGTTGCTCAGGGGTCGATTTTGCCAACTCTATAGTTTCATGCAGCGTTTTTTGTAGTTCAGTATTGGTCCATTTGCTTTGTGGCACTTCCAATACATGCTCATACCACTCATCAGTGGTAATCATTCCTACAGCCGCTGCATCTTCAAGACAAACTGCGATTCGATCTGCAGGGGTATCCATGTCAAATGGTAGCCAAGCAGCACCACTTAAGCAGATTGCTAATTGAGACTTTAATAATTCAATACCACGTGGCAACCACAATCCAACGATGTCGCCAGCTTTAACACCTTTGAGGGTTAAATGTTTGGCCATAAGTTGAGCTTGCTGATATAACTCACCATAGCTAATCGTTTGATCTGCTTCGATTAAAGCTATTTTTTCTGGTAGGCGTTGTGCTGTCTGGATAAAAATATCGGTTAAAACTTCATTCTGCAAAAACTCAGGGTGGTGTTTACCACGAATAATATTTTTTGCGTTCATCACACATTGGTTCATTTTTATACTCTCTTTAATGTTCTGATTTCGCTAGAATTTAGACCTATCTTACTTTCTGCTTACGAATCAAATTTAGTCGTTATGCTGTAAGTTAAAGAGCTGAACTTAAAAAGAGATTAAATTGAACTCATTAGAAAAGTGAATATAAGTAACCAAGTGGACAAAAAGAGATTTTAAAATATGGAAATATAATTAAATCAAAATATTAAAAATGAAAAAACTGAACAAGATTTAAACAAATACTCTTCACAGAAAATAGATCATGCAAGGATTTCTAAATCCACAAAATGCTATGGTAAATTTCTTATGGTTTAAAGACAGTCGTTATTTAAAGAAGCGACCACAATATATCGCTCGTTTTTTACACAAACCACCTATCAATTTATACATCTACAGCTTGTACTGTAATTGATTGCTTTGATTTTGAAATAAATCGTTTAATCAAAATATTGACGCTGAATACAATTAGAAAAGCCATAACAAAAGAACCTAATACATCAAAAGGAAAATGAACTCCCATGTAAATCCTTGACCATCCTACAATCAAACTTACAAATAATCCGAAAACACCAATTTGACGATACTCAGACATCAGAAATGAAAATGCGATAATTGCAACTGTGAGTGTATGTTGGCTAGGCATAGATGAACTGGAACTGTGGTGAATCAAGGTGTGCCCTAATCCAAGATCGAAAGGTCTAGGATGATGATAAAATGCGTGTAATAACTTCACAACAAATGAAGATAGAACGACCATCACCACAGTTTTAAAATACTGAAATTGATATTTTTTATCCTTAAATAGCAATAAAACCGTTAGAAAAATCAGAAAAGCCCCTATCAGGTTATATGATGAGAACATAGCGACTTTCGCAAAAAATGAGTTTTCTGTAGCACCAGAATTAATCCAGTTAAATATACGAATATTGATCTCTTCAATAGACATTGCCTATCAATCCATAAGGGCTTTATGCGAGATAGACTAAAAACACGAACTTAAACCAAAATTAAGTCTTATTAAATAGATGAAAATAGAGACTACGCCCACCGTAGACACCATTAACAGAATTAAAGACTTTCCAATCAGTTAACAGCTGAACGATGCTAGATAGCATTTAAAGAAAACCTCGACATGTGCACAGCATCAATACCGTCCGAAATGTATAGATTAAATATTTGTGGTAGTATTACGCGCGATTGGAAATCTCTTAATCAAGCTAGAGGAGTTTCGTTCTTTGATGCTCACTCTCAATGTATACAAATATTTAGTCATGGTATCTGTTTGATCAGATCAATCGGTTATGCTTTGCTTAAAAATGTTTGGGCATACATCAGCGATGAATTCTTATTTTTAAGTTTAATTCCCACTATTTGTCATAAATAGTCCATTTTTCAATCAACTCCATCATTTCATTAGGTTGTTTAACACTGAATAAAGGCATGATTTTTTATGAATATTGAAAAAACTCAGACACCACGAATCAGTGTTGCGCCCATGATGGATTGGACCACAAAAGACTATCGTTTCTTTGCTCGCTTATTTAATCCCAATGTCGTGTTGTATACAGAAATGGTCACTACAGGCGCGATTATTTACGGTGGTGCTAATCGGCATCTCGATTTCAATCAGCAAGAGCATCCGATTGCGCTACAACTTGGTGGCTCAAATCCACAAGAGCTAGCTACCTGCACCAAAATGGCCGAGGACTGGGGTTATAACGAAGTTAATCTGAATGTCGGCTGTCCAAGTGATCGCGTGCAAAACAATAAAATTGGGGCTTGCTTAATGGCTGAACCCAATTTAGTTGCAGAATGTATTCATAGTATGCAAAAAGCAGTATCGATTCCTGTAACTGTAAAGCATCGTATCGGGATTGATGACATGCAATCTTACGAAGAAATGCTGCATTTTGTTGATACGGTGGCATCAACAGGCTGCACACATTTTATTGTACATGCACGTATTGCGATCTTGCAGGGCTTATCGCCGAAAGAGAATCGCGAAGTTCCACCATTACGCTATGAAGATGTCTATCGTTTAAAGCAAGAACGCCCACATCTAACCATTGAGATTAATGGCGGTATCAAGGCCTTTGAAGAAACACGACAACATTTACAGCATGTTGATGGAGTCATGATTGGTCGTGAGGCATATCATAATCCGTACTTATTGGCGGAGATGGGTGAACTTTGGAATTTGGAAGCACCTAATCGTTTTGAGATCATGCAGCACATGATGCCTTATATTCATCAACGCGTTGCTGAAGGTGCTCCACTTTCGATTATCACTCGCCATATTCTAGGTTTATTTCAAAATCTACCAGGCGCACGTAAATGGCGTCAGGCCCTCAGTGGTGGAAATGCCAAAACGATTGCTGATATTGAAAATGCAATCATCAATATCCAAACAGCGATGCAACGTACTGAAGATTACGTTCGAGAACATCAAAGTTAATTTGATGTTCTACGCATAACGTTTACACATCGGAATATAGCGTAATCCGCCATTTTCAATCACTGTTGAAGTGACTGTAAATCCGAAATTTTCATAAACGGGCTGCGCATAACAACTAGAATTTACAGTAATTTTTGAATGTTGCTGAGAAAGTTTATCTTCTAAAAACATCCAAAGCTGACGACCTATTCCTTGCTGTTGTGAATCCTGCTTAACAAAGAAATGAATCAAATGAGAAGGTTGTTTATAAGCAATCACACCAATAATTGATAAATCTTTCTCGAAAACAAAATATTCAATGCTTTGCATTTCAAGTAATTTCTCAATCATATCCTGACTAAATTTTGCTTCACCCTCAGCATTCAGTGCAAAATCTTTTATATATGGCTGAATTAATTCTATTATTTGCTTGATATCTGTTGCTTTTGCTGGACGTATCACTTGTTATTCTTTCCATTTTTCACTTTAATAAACAATAGTTTATTATTTTGTAAATCACAAAGCTTTGTTTCTTTGAATCAGCGCTTGCGTATATTTTTCAATCAAAAAAGAAATATAATCTTACAAATCATTTTATTCAAACTAATTAATAACTAAATTCATGATAATAAAAAAGATTCTTTATGTGATTTTTACGCTAAGTTCCTCACAACACCCTCAAAAAGTTACGTTATTACATTGCAAATAAGTTTTTTTAAGATTTATCGCTTAATATCTGCGAGCCACGGAATTTGGCGACCGCTTCAAAGTTGTTTTAGGATTGGTTGAGATTGAACTATGATTTATGATGCACCCTCATTAGATTCGATGATGCATGCACAGACTCAAAATGCAGTCATTATGCTCAGAGAAACTCCCGCAGATATTACACCGCCATACGCATTATCCAAGAATTCGCAGCAAATTAACTTACAGAAGTTTTCAGATAAACTTTCTCGTGTTTCCTCATTTCATAGTTCAGCAAAGTGTGCCAAATCAATTCGTATCGCATTACAAACAGCGGGCGCAAAAATTGCACAACATCCTATAGCCGCCTCAGATTGGGGTGGAACGCTACAAAAGATTGGCTATAAGCAAATTGACCCTGCTTTTGATAACCCAATGCCAGGTGATATTTATATTATTCATCGCACCAAAAAACATGTGTATGGCCATATTGCCGGTTTTACAGGCTCACAATGGGTTTCTGATTTTAAGCAGACTAGCTATGACGTTTATAAAGACAAAAACGTCACTTATACTTATTACCGTCTTGGTTAATAAAAGACTGAATCAAAGCCTAAACGAACATTATGTTTTAGGCTTTTTAGCATCTAATTTTTTCAGCACTTCAGCCACCGCCACCATGGCAAAGCTTGAAGTCACCACCACCGCAGAACCATAGCCGCCACAGCGCAGACCCGCACTTGGACAAACATCTGCACTGGAAAATGGATTATCAATCGAATACACGCAAGTGATTCCGAATTTCTCTTTTGGTTTTTTACAAATCCCTTTTGAACGCAGTTGCGTGCGTAACTTTGCAAGCATTGGATCTTGTTCGGTCTTGGACAGATCTGCCACGCGAATCTTCAGTGGATCGAGTTTTCCTCCTGCTCCGCCTGACACAATCAACGGGATTTTGTTAAAGCGGCAATGCAGCATCAAGGCAAGTTTGGCTTTGACATCATCGATGCAATCCAAAACAATGCTTGGTACTGGATTTAAAATTTCTTTGACATTCTCAGGCGTCAGATAGTCATCAATCACATTCACTTTCATGCGTGGATTGATCTGGCGACAACGCTCCGCCATCACTTCAATTTTTTCTTGTCCGAGTGTTGAGCTCATCGCAGGCAATTGACGGTTAATATTCGATGCAGCCACCACATCCATATCGACTAAGGTCAGCTCACCAATCCCTGTACGTGCTAACGCCTCAACCGCCCAACTGCCAACACCACCAATCCCAATCACCATGACATGACTGCGTTCATAATGCGAAAAGGCAGTTTCTCCATAAATTTTGGCAACGCCAGCAAAACGGCGTTCATATTCATCATTTACAGGAACATCGGTCATCACAGTCGTGGTCTATCTTTTTAATCAAAGCACTATTTTAGCGTGTTTAAACCCATTTAGGTTAGCCCCGTGAAACTTTAAGGGATGATTGATCTCGACGAATTAAAATCACCAATAAGATAAAAACCATCAGGCTCATGCATAGAGCCAACAGGTTTGCATTAATCCATCCAACGCTACTCAAAATCGGTGCAGGTAAAAATGCTCCCAAAGTCGCAAACAAAGCAATTCCTGTTTCATTGATGCCTTGGACACGATGCTTTTGCTGTTCGTTAAGACCTGCTAACAAGGTTGATGCACCTGAATAAGCAAAATTCCAACCCACGCCTAGGACGATCAAGGCAACATTAATATAGATACCGACCTGTCCAAACATTGGAATTAAAGACGACAACATCAACAAAGCAAAACCAACATAAATCGTGGTATGCGTTCCCCATCGTTGAATCAGTTTCGACACAAAGAAGGATGGGATAAACATTGCCAGCACATGTAACTGAATCGAGATCGAAGCATAATGAAATGAGTGATGTTCCTTGAGATGCAAGGAGGACATAATCATCATGACATTCATAATATAGTAGGCAAATGCTCCGCTGATCACCGCAGCAATAATCAAAGTACTTGGCAGTTTGCTACGCTGGGTTGGTTCAATTAGCACCTGCTGTGTTTGCTGGCGTTGAAATTTTTTGTTCCATAGATACAAAGTCGGAGAGAGTAACAAAGCCAAGACACTAAAGATGAAATAGATCGCAGTGAAATCGGGTAAACCTGCTACCTGCTGAAATTGAATTGCCAATATGGGCGCAATAATTGCTGCAATCACACCGCCCGAAATGACCATCGCGGTGGCTTTCGGAATTAAATCTGTTGCTAGCCGATCAGAAGCAGCAAAGCGGTAAAAATTAGCCGTGGAGATAAATAAACCGAGAGCAAAATGGCTCAGGCATAATAAATAAAACTGTTCATGCTGTAATGCCAGATAGCCCAGAACACCCGCGAAGAAAAGACAGATACAACCAAACTGGAAAACCAAATGCCGCCCTAACTTTTTCATCAAGAATGAAAAAATAAAAGTCGTCAGTAGCATTGCTAAAAATTGCAAGCCATAAGGAACCGTAGCCAAAGCCTGTGTTGGCGCTAATTTTAACCCCACAATTGCAGCTACAATAACAGACAAAACAGCGGCAATTAAGTTAAAGGCCTGAGCCACCAACAGATAATAAACATAGCGAGGTAACTGATTCAAAGCCTTTATCCAATTTAATCGAGCCTGACTACCTTAACGCTGAATGCTTGAAATTCAAACAAAAAAAGATGAAAGACCAGCTTTCATCTTTTTTTCAGAAGGTGTCTCGTTATGCAGCAATCAGATTGCGTAGTACATAATGCAAAATACCGCCTGCTTTAAAGTATTCCACCTCATTCAAGGTATCGATGCGGCACAACACTTTAAACTGGTCTTGACTGCCATCTTCTCGTAGCACCTGAATATCCAGCGTCTGGTGTGGCTGAATATCATCGGATAGGCCATAAATCGACAGTACTTCTCGGCCGGTCAGATTTAAAGATTGACGGGTTTGACCATCCACAAACTGCAAAGGTAATACGCCCATGCCAACCAGATTCGAACGGTGAATCCGTTCAAAACTCTCGGCAATGACCGCTTTAACGCCTAATAAATTAGTGCCTTTTGCTGCCCAGTCTCGTGACGAACCTGTTCCATACTCCTTACCTGCAATAATCAGCAACGGCGTTTGCTGTTGCTGGTAAAGCATGGATGCATCATAGATGGCCAGCTTTTCACCTGTTGGGATGAAGATGGTATTGCCGCCCTCTTCACCATCCAGCATTTCATTCTTGATCCGAATATTGGCAAACGTCCCACGCATCATCACTTCATGATTACCACGGCGAGAACCATAAGAGTTGAAGTCTTTTGGTTCGACCCCTTGCTGCTGTAAATAACGTCCTGCTGGGCTGTCTTTCTTGATATTCCCTGCTGGAGAGATATGATCGGTGGTAACTGAGTCACCCAATACCGCCAAGATTCTTGCTTGTTCAATATTAGTAATGGCTTTTGGAGGTTGATTAATTTCTTCAAAAAATGGCGGATGTCGAATATAGGTCGAGTTTTCTTGCCACGCATAAGTTTGGCTTTGTGGAATTTGAATCGCTTGCCAAGTTGCATCTCCATCAAACACCGCTGCATATTCCTTATGGAACATGTCGGTATTGACCTTCTGCAAGACTTGATCAATTTCAATCTGACTTGGCCAAATGTCTTTCAAATAGACATCTTGACCATTTTGATCTTGTCCAATCGGTTGCGTGGTTAAATCAGTACGGATATTCCCTGCTAAACCATAAGCCACCACCAAAGGTGGAGACGCCAACCAGTTGGTTTTTACCAATGGATGAACACGCCCTTCAAAGTTACGGTTACCTGAAAGTACCGAAGCCACATTCAGATCATGACATTGAATTGCTTCTTCAATCGGTTCAGGTAAAGGCCCTGAGTTACCAATACAGGTGGTACAACCATAACCAACCAAGTTATAACCCAACTCATCCAAGTACGGCGTTAAGCCCGCCGCGGCCAGATAATCAGTCACAACTTTAGAACCTGGCGCCAGTGAGCTTTTCACCCATGGTTTACGCTGTAAACCTTTTTCAATGGCTTTTTTCGCCAGCAAACCTGCTGCCAGCATGACACTTGGATTCGAGGTGTTGGTACAGGAGGTAATCGCTGAAATCACCACATCACCATCCGTCAATGGATATGATTTTCCATCAATGGTACATGCGGGTTCTTCATGGGCTAAATTTGCTTTCTTGGCTTCAACGGCAGTCCCTCCGCCGCCTTCATTTTCCAAACGTTCTTTGGCTTCTTTGGCGGGTTTGAGATTCAATTCCATCAATGCATTAAAGGTCTTCGGAACATCTGACAGCAAAACACGATCTTGTGGGCGTTTTGGTCCTGCCAAACTTGCCTGAACGGTACTCATATCCAAGCTCAGTGTATCGGTAAAGATCGGCTCATCACCCATATGACGCCACAAGCCCTGTGCTTTACTATAAGCTTCAACTAAATCAATCCGCTCTTGCTTGCGACCTGTCAGGGATAAATACCCCAATGTCACCTCATCAATTGGGAAGAATCCACAAGTCGCACCGTATTCAGGTGCCATATTGGCAATGGTGGCACGATCAGCCAGAGGTAAATCAGCCAAACCATCGCCGTAGAACTCAACGAATTTACCCACCACGCCTTTTTGACGCAACATCTGAGTAATGGTCAAAACCAAATCGGTCGCAGTAATCCCTTCATTCAACTTACCTGTGAGTTTGAATCCGATCACCTCTGGAATGAGCATTGATACAGGTTGCCCGAGCATGGCTGCTTCGGCCTCAATCCCTCCAACACCCCATCCCAATACACCAAGACCATTGATCATAGTGGTATGTGAATCTGTTCCAACTAAGGTATCTGGAAAGGCAAAAACCTGACCTTCATCATCCCCTAACCAGACAGCTTGCGCTAAATATTCTAAATTGACTTGATGGCAAATCCCTGTCCCGGGTGGCACCACACTAAAATTATTAAATGCAAATTGTCCCCAACGCAGGAATTGATAACGTTCCCCATTGCGCTGCATTTCAATTTCAACGTTCTCGGCAAAGGCATTTTCATCGGCAAAATGATCGACCATCACCGAATGGTCAATCACCAAATCGACGGGTGACAAAGGATTGATGAGGTTAGGATCACCGCCTGCTTGAGACATCGCAGCACGCATCGCCGCCAGATCCACCACTGCAGGAACACCAGTAAAATCCTGCATTAACACCCGTGCAGGGCGATACTGAATTTCCTGATCAGAACTTTTGGTTTTCTGCCAATCAACCAAAGCCTGAATATGCTCCACTTTTACACTTTTTTGATCTTCGAAACGGAGTAAATTTTCGAGTAAAACCTTTAAAGACTTTGGCAATTTATCAATATTACCAAGTGTTTCAGCTGCTCGCGCTAAACTATAGATTTGATAGGATGTCGAACCGACGCTGAGTGTTTGTAATGCATTGAAACTATTGATTTTGCTATATCTGGCCATAAGGTTACCCTCCCAGTATTGGCTGATGTGTTTATTATCAAATTGTTCTTTTAATGTACCCCTGTTTAGAAAAGCATGTGTTCCCTTTTAGTATCTTATTTTTAACGAGATTATTTGCTTATTCTCTTAAAATTTAAGTCGCAATGCAGTCAATGAGTTTTGCCAGAGTTGTGCAGCCAGTTGCAATTCAGGCTGGTCAAGGGTCTGAGCCAAACTCTCCAGCACATAAGGTAAATTGACTGGGGTATTACGGGTACGATGCTCGCTCGAAGTTTGGCAACACAACGGTGTCATATCTGGACAGTCAGTTTCGATCACCAAGTTTTCACTGCCTATCGCCTGTACCACTTGATGCAGTTTCTTGGCATTCGGATTGGTGATTTGTCCTGTCACCCCGATTTTAAAGCCCAGTTTAACCAAGGCTTTGGCTTCTTCGACTCCACCACTAAACGCGTGAGCAATGCCACCTAATTTGAATTTTTGTGTTTTTAAAATGGAAATCGTTTCTGCATGTGCCTTACGGATATGTAATAACACCGGTTTTTGATACTGTGTTGCCAATACAAGTTGCTCAATAAAATAACGTTGTTGCTTGGCAAATAGTTCGGGCTGTTTATGCTGTTTTAAAAAAGTATCTAAACCGATTTCACCTACAGCAGCACAGTCATGCTGCTGTAGGACTTGCTCAAGCCGCTGTAAATGTTCTGGCTGATGTTGTTCGATATAAAATGGATGTAAGCCAGGCGCCAGATAAGAGCATGGCACATTTTCCCAAGCGTGTAATTGTTGATGGGTGTGGATCAGTTCATCGAATCGGGATTCAACAAAACCAATTAACACTAAAGCATAGACCCCAACCTGTTTTGCTTGTTCAGCCAGATGTTGCCGATCATGATCAAAATCGGCAACATCAAAATGGGTATGGGTATCGAACAGTTGCATTAACTTTGACTTGGCGTACTTGCAGTAGGTGTTGAGGCTGCTGGCGTATCTATTTTTGGTAAATACTCAGGCTTTAATACCCCTTGTAATTCGCTAAATGGAATGACTAAACGTGGTAAACCGACAACATAAGGACCAATCTCGTATTCGCCATATTGTAGAATTAACCCCTGCTCACCCAATAAAAAATTATCTGTTACTTGGAATGGCCAAGCCTGTTCATATTCTTTCGGGTCAGTGGCAAGTTTGGCATCAACAATCCACACTTTAAAGGCTTCATGCGCCAGTTTGTCTAGAGTTGCTTTTTGCTTCGGTAATAATAGATCATGCAATTGAATCTGTTTTTGGTTCGCTAAATCAAAGTTATAGTAACGTTGTGAGGTTGAACCGTGCGCTCCACCCAAATAACTGCTGCTATTTAACACTACGGTTGCCAACTTGCCTTTCGGTTGTAAAATCTTTGGCTTAACCATCAAGCTGATCTGATGACTACTACTGAGCGCTTTTAACTCTTCATCAATCTTTACAAAAGCATTAGCATAGGCTTGTGCTTGAGTATCTAAACCTGTTTTTTGTTCAGCAGTTTTGGGTGCCGATGCTGCTGCGGTATCAGCATCAACGACATCGAGCATTTTACTCAGTTGATTGAGAATCTGTTGATCCAATAACTGATCAATAAATGGGAAATTACTTTGTAATCGTTCAACTGTGAAATCTGGACAGGTATTGCCTTTACATTCAGGTAAATTTACCTGCAATTTCACGGTTTCACCACGCAGAATTGGCTCAGCAGTTTGCTGTACCACTGGCGGATCTGTCGGTTTATCCTGTGATTCTTTCGGCTCTGATTTCGGCTGGCAAGCAGCAAGCAAAATCGCACCTGCAAGAATGCTATATTTATAAAATGCTTTCATTTAAAACCTATCAGTATTGTTATTACACAAGATTTTTAAATGCTATCGAAGTTAAAGCAAAACCGCTATAAGCGCATGCAATTTCTATACGAAACTCAAGCAAGTAGATTAAAACATTTGCTGATAAATTTCAGGTTGTAGCATCTGTTTGCTTTGTTCAGTGGTTAAATAAATATCCAACTGCGGTGCATCTTTACTGATTTCATTGGCACGATAATGCAAGCCGATTCCTTCTCCATCGAAGAACCAATCTGCCTGCCCCCAATACAGTTTTTTAGGAACTTGTTTCTTCACTTCTGTACTTTGTTTTTCAATCCATTGTTGATAATGTGCTTGAATAATATTATTTAATTCATTTTGCTGATTTTTCTGTATCACATCGAGTACGGTTAGATTTTTCTGTAACTTACGATCAGCAACGAAAAAGTAAAATCTGTCTTTAACCGCAATATCTTCTTGCTGCGTATCAACGCCAATTTGCAACAACACATACTGATTACGTTGTGAAGCAATACGTGTCGTTAAGCGTAGCTCATACGCTTTATTTTTAGAATATTTATCTTGCCATTCATCTGACTTTTTCACATAAGCATTCACGGCTTGCTGTAAGGTTAAATTCTTGTTTTGCTCAATTTGTTGTTGAATCACATTGGCCTGATTTTTTGCAATCCATGTGTTAAGCCACGCATCTTGGGTTTTGATAGTTTGAATATCGACATCAATACAGTTCTTCTTTTCACAGAACGGCAAGGCATAATCCGCTTTGGCTTCTTGCATATTGAGGTATGGCAGGACTTCAGCTTTTTCAGTATGCGTTGATACTTGATTTTTGTTTTGAGCTGTATCAGTCTCATTTTTTTTAGGATGATCACATGCCGTTAAAGCCATCATTCCAATCATTATACTGACAGCAAAAAGTGGTTTTAAAGTATTCATCTCATCATCCTTTTTTTAGATCGTTCAATTAAAAACAGCCTCTAATTTAGAAGCTGTTTTTGTGCATTTTAGTGTTCTCGCGTGTTACGGAACTGAATATCTGGCCAGCGTTCTTGCATTAACTGCAAGTTTACACGGCTTGGTGCAAGATAAGTCAGATGACCGCCGCCATCTACCGATAACTGATCATGCGCTTTTTTCTTGAACTCATTGAGAATTTTTTCATCATCACAATGGACCCAACGTACTGTATGAACACTGACAGGCTCATAAATACAGTCAACTTTATATTCTTCTTTCAGACGATAAGCGACCACATCAAACTGTAACACACCGACTGCACCGACAATCAAATCATTACTAATTTGAGGCATAAATACCTGTGTTGCACCCTCTTCAGATAACTCTTTCAAACCTTTTTGCAATTGCTTAGATTTGAGCGGATCACGTAAACGAACTCGGCGGAACATTTCAGGTGCAAAGTGTGGGATACCTGTGAAATGTAATTTTTCACCACTGGTAAATGTATCACCGATCTGAATCGTACCATGGTTATGTAAACCGATAATGTCTCCAGGCCAAGCTTCTTCCAAATGTTCACGTTCACCCGCAAGGAAGGTTAATGCATCGCTAATACGTACATCTTTACCGATACGCACATGGTTCATTTTCAAGCCTTTTTCATATTTACCTGAGCAAATACGCATAAAGGCAATACGGTCACGATGTTTCGGATCCATATTGGCTTGAATTTTAAAAACAAAACCAGTGAAACCCTCTTCATTGGCATCTACCGTACGTTCTTGTGTTGGATGTGCTTTTGGTTCCGGTGCCCAATTGATAAATGCATCAAGCACATGATCAACAGCAAAGTTACCTAATGCCGTACCAAAAAGTACTGGCGTTTGTTTACCTTGTAAGAATAATTCACGATCAAGTGGTTCATTTGCCATTTGAACTAACTCAAGTGATTCTTCAAAAGAAGCCCAAGCTAATTCACCCACTTTTTCACGAATATCAGCATGATCATAACCATCACGCACCTCAATGTCCGTAATCGTCGAGCCAAAACCTGCTTTATAAACATACAACTTGTTTTCAAGTAGGTTATAAACCCCTGCAAAGTCACGCCCCATACCTAAAGGCCATGTAATTGGGACACAGCGAATATTTAAAACATTTTCAATTTCGTCAAGCAATTCTAGAGGCTCGCGAATTTCACGGTCCATCTTGTTGACAAAAGAAATGATCGGTGTGTCACGCATTCGACACACTTCCATCAATTTAATCGTACGTTCCTCAACACCTTTTGCTCCATCAATCACCATTAATGCAGAGTCAACAGCAGTCAAAGTACGATAAGTATCTTCCGAGAAGTCTTCGTGCCCCGGTGTATCAAGTAAGTTGATAGTGTGACTTTTAAAAGGGAATTGCATGACAGAAGTGGTAATCGAAATTCCACGCTCTTTTTCCATTTCCATCCAGTCAGATGTCGCAGCACGATCCGACTTACGACTTTTAACCATCCCAGCAACCTGAATAGCTTTGCCCCATAATAGAAGCTTTTCGGTCATCGTAGTTTTACCCGCATCGGGGTGGGAAATGATCGCAAAGGTACGTCGTTGGGCAACTTGTGCCGCTAATTCGTCTTTAAAACTCATGAGAAAAATCTTCAATATGTACACAGTTACGTACACATGACTCGATATGTACCATAACTGAAAAGTGAGAATTCGAAATTGGCGCAATTGTAGCAGATTTAGTGAACTTGTTTATTGATTGTTGATATGTACCAAGTTATCCACAAAAAGCGTTGCTAGCTAAAAATCAAATTGAAATGGAGCTAAAAAAGATGTTCACGTTAAGTGTAAATTATAAATAAAACGAAAACTCTTCTTTATATAGGTAGACTCGAAGACAACTAGTTACACAAAGTAATCATTTTTTAAAATATTATTATGAAACAGCATGTTGCTACCTAAAGACAGAAATAAAAAATGAATTAACTCTTTTTTAATATATCTTTTCTGAATTGTAATGGTGTTTTTTTAGTCCAGTTTTTAAAAGCACGCTGAAAAACACTTTGCTCCGCATATCCTAATAAATCAGAAATTTCATTCATATTAAAATTTTTATCACTTAAATACTCCTTTGCTAAATTTTCCCTCACTTGATTGACTGCTTTATTAAAATTAATATTTGCCGTAAACAAGTCTTTTTTTAACTTTTGCCTTGAAACTCCCATATGTTTTGCCACCTCATCAATATTGATATTCTTATTTTTAATACAACACTTAATACCCATATAAAGTCGATGCTCTATATCATCATATACTTCTAATTTATCAATTAACTTGTCTGCTTGCTTCTTTAATATTCTATACAATATAGGGTCGGCTCGATCTAAATAAATAGTCTCAATTTCTGAAAAAGAAAAAACGATTGACGTGATGTGAGCATCAAAAAAAACTGGGCAATCGAAATAATCTTCATATACTTTTATATTTTTTGGTTGTTGGTAAATAAAGTTAAGTTTTTTTATTGAAAATTTGAGTGGATCTATCGCTTTTATAATAATATTCAAAAATAATGCAATTGCTGTTTCATCAACCAACAAGCCTGGACGCCCTCTTGAATCTCCCCAACTTAATTCAATTGAATCATTTTGACTACAAAAATTTATAAGATTAAAATCATATACTAAACGATTATAAGTCACAAAATCTAAGAATGCTTCGAATAAATTAGCCCCCGAAAATGCCAGGTAAGATAAAATTCCAGCATGAGCTAATTGAATATGTTTAGCAATTTCCAAACCTAATCCTTCGATTGGATGCTGCAAACTAATTTTATGTAAAATATTATGCCAAATTTGAAATGGTACACGTTCATCAAGATCTTTTGGTTGTAATGTATTAACATCCAAATAATAAAGACACTCTTCAGGTAAATTAATTTTATTGAATAAGCAAAAATCAACTATTGTCATTAATAATGGTGTAGCTACAGACCCCAAAAAAACAGACTTATTCATTTAAAAAAGTATTCCATTACTTATAACTTTTTATAAAAAGTCATTTTAAAATCATAACTTCTGCGACCATTCTAATTAATAGAATTTGATAAAAAATTTAATCTCCAACTATAAATTTAAAAAAATCTATCGTTAAATATTAATTTTAAATTTATTTTTTATCCCGCTATTTCAAATAGAAATTGGCATAACTATGGCTTATAGAAAAAATTTTCTTGTTCGCTAAAACGATAAAATTGACATTAACCAACAAGATTGTGACATGTGTCACATTATTAATTTTAGCAAAGATTGTTAAAAATACATTGACAATAAAATTATCAAAAATTGACATTAATGAATTCGGCTCAATAAGCCCTCAAGAAAGCTAAACAATCAATGGACGATGTGACCGCTTCGATAAGCTAGAATGAAGTGTTTAGTAATGTCTAAAAAAGCAATATTATTTAGAAACTTAGACGATTCATTTATTGGATAGGATGGTTCATGAGCACTAGTTGTAATTTAGATTGAGAAAAACTGTATACAATACAGAGGGGAAAAATTTGTTCTATTGCGAAATCCACTGATAGAATTTTTCTACGCTGTTTAGAGTTGTACTTACTAAAGATTTCAACTTTCTGCGACAATTAGCATGTGCCATCAATGACAAACTCATGATGATTTGTTGAAGATCCTCATTACTGATCACATAGTAAGATAAAAAAATTGATCCTGCTTAAAAATAATCTGGTGTTGTTTATTCAAATTAATAGATATTTTCAAGATCACGTGAACAAAAGAACAATAATTTTAAAGTAAAAATTCAATTGAAAATAACAACATATAATTAAAAAACAAGCCTGAATTTGCAGAACTTAGTTATTGGCTAAATACTTTTTTCAATAATTCATACACATAATCCATTTATCAAAAAGCTAAGAGATGTCAATTTTCACCATGATTAGTGTCAATACAATTTTTCAAATTTTCTATAATTTTAACTAGGAATATTAATTACATAAAATTTCTTAATAAAAATATGTGTGAAATATTCTCGTTTTTAAAATTAAGTTATTCAGCAAAGATCTTCTTTATGAATATTAAATCTAAATAAAAAGTTGAGATAAAAATGGCTAAAATTTCTTTAGAAAGTTTGACAGGCATCGATGGTTTTGTGGCAGCAGCATTGGTTGATGCTGAAAGCGGTTTAGCACTATCAACCCAACAAAAAGGAACTCTTGATTTAGAGTTGGCAGCCGCTGGTAATACAGAAGTAGTTCGCGCAAAACGTCGTGTAGCGAGTTCATTAAAACTAAATGATGATATCGAAGATATTCTTATTACGCTTGGTAAAGCCTATCACTTGATAAGACCATTAGAAAGCAATGGAAACTTATTTTTATATCTTGTATTAGATCGTGCTAAATCTAATTTAGCTATGGCACGACATGAATTAAAAACTTTCGAAAAAGAATTAGACTTTTCTTAAATAAATCAAACCCCTTATACAAATTTATCTTGCATAAGGGGTACTAATAAATAAACTTTAAAATAAAGTGATACCATGAATGAAATTTATATCAATATTATAATTCTAGGTTTAGACATCAAAACAACTTTAGAGTTAAAAAGTGAATTACGAAGAATAATTCCAAGGCAAATACATCTTAATTGGATTTATACATTAGATGAAAATATAGACCTCATCATAGTAGGCGATTCAATTTTCGATACACATACAATCCAACGTTTCATAAAACAGAAAAAAATTAAATATTTAAAAATATCAGAAAAACAAAATATTACCACTATTGAAAATAGTGACATATCTATCTCAATACACCAATCTGCAATATTAAAAAACTGGATACAGTATTATGTTATCAATAATTTATCACACCAAATACCAACAAATATCAATAACAGTTCGCCAGAAAAAAATTCTATAGATTTAAAATACTTAAATGATATTTTTAAATTTAAGAACACTAAACTTCACCTATCAGATGATAATGGTAGTTTAGCGATTATTGATACTGGCAGAAGATTAGCTTTTTTTGATCCTCAACAATTATCTAGAAAAACAAATCAAAGTTTTAATTATGAAATAGCAACCAATTCAGATTTATTAAAAAACAATTTTACGTCTGAAGCTAATTTAGAAGATTGGATTTGGAATTTATTCTGGAGATCACCTGAATTTAGTAAATTAACATTAAAAGAAAATGAATATTATAAGATTTTTTATTGGCCACAACCTAATCAAAATAAGGACCAAAAGATCATATTACAACTTTCAGCATGTTTTATCCATGGTGCTCAGCTTTCTAAAGTCGCAAATGAACTAAACCTTCCAATTAAAACAGTCCAACAGTTTATATCTGCATGTCTGATATCAATGAATGGAAAAAAAATACTAGAATTAGAAAGCAATTATAAGAAAAATGAGATACTCAAAGAAAGTAGTAGCAGAAGCTTCTTAACTAATTTTTTCAATAAAATCAGAAATCATCTAAAAATATAAGGTTTTTCATGTACAACCATA
>NZ_LBMZ01000105.1:0-67476 GCF_001005525.1 Acinetobacter sp. AG1
ATTATTTTTTAAAATATTATAGAGAGTCGTTATCAAATGATTTATACATAATATATTCTTGCTAGAAAACCAGTTGTTTCATGATAAATATCTTATGGGAAAGGATTTTTTAAATCATTATATTGAAAATAAGAATTGTTTTCATTAGTATTGTTTTTTATATTTTAAGTTTTTCTTAATATTTGTCTGTTTTTTGTTTGGAATTTTTATGACATCTCGATATGTTACGCTCTCTCACAAGCCTATTTTTAGATTTAGTGCATTAAGCTTAATGCTCTTACAAGCGCAGTACCTATTTGCCAACGAGAACAATACTCAGACTGCGGTTATGCCAACGATTAAAATTGAAGCAATGAGCGAGCTTGATCCAATTAAAAGCTATATTGATTATGAACAAGCTAGTGTGACTCGGAATGGGCTAAAGAAAAAAGATATTCCTCAAACGATTGATACGATTGATGTTCAGAAATATAAAATCTATGGTGCAAATGATTTAAGTGTGATGTTGCAGGGAACACCTGGGGTATCAACGAGCTATGACATGCGTGGTGATGGCATCAACTTGCGGGGATTTAATGCGGATACAGGTGATATTTATCGTGATGGTGTGCGTGAAAGTGGTCAAGTTCGCCGTAGCACTGCCAATATTGAGCGTATTGAAATATTGAAGGGTCCAGCATCTGTTCTTTACGGACGTAGTTCAGGCGGTGGGGTGATCAATATGGTGAGTAAATTTGCCAACTTTGATTCCAAAAGTTCAGTTGGTCTTTATACAGGCTCTTATGACAATTACGGTACGACAGCTGATTTAAACCAAGTGCTTACAGATAATCTAGCTGTACGTTTGATTGGTGAATATGGAGAGTCAAATAGTTTTCGTTCTGGGATCGAAAATAAAATTGAAATGCTCTCGCCAAGCTTTACTTATAAAAATGATGATGGTCTAACGTGGACGATGCAATATACCTACGACAAACTACATCGTGTGCCTGATCGTGGTCCATCATTTTCTGCACTTCCACAGGGAACTTCAATCAAAACAGGTTTTGCGCAAGAAGGTGACTACGTAAATGATGTTTTACAAGTTGCTCGTTCTGATTTGAATTATGAATTTGCGCCAAAATGGAATTTTCACTGGGCTGTGAGCTACCGAGAGGCTCAACAAAACTTTGATCATTTCTATTTAGGAGGGCTTTGCACTACTGAAAATACAGTGATTTCAAATGCGGGTTCATGTAAAGGACATGTCGGTGAAATTTCGCAGATTTATTATTGGCAGCAAACCAATAACAAAACCACCAGTAACACTTTTGATATACGTGGAGAATTTGATACAGGACGGTTAAAACATAATGTATTGATTGGTGCTGATTGGACATATGAGCAGCGAGAACCACTTTTAGCGAATCAGAATAAAAATGGCTCAGCTATATATGGCTATGTTAATCCAATTACAGGAGAACGTAGTAGTTCTCGAGGTACAGGTGATTTAACAATTAGAACTCACAACTATAACCAAAATGAAGCTTATGGTTTATTTGTTCAAGACCTCATTAGTTTTAATGATTATTTTAAAGTGATGTTAGGTGGTCGCTATGATTATTTTCAATCTGAAACAACCAATCGTCTGAAGGCTAGTGATGCTTTAGACTATCATCGTAGTATCGATGGCGAAAGCTTCAGTCCGAATGTTGGTTTTATTTGGCAACCGATAGAGAGCCAAAGTTTTTATGCTTCCTATAGCAAAAGCTTCGCACCTTTTGGTGGGCGTGTCAGTGTTAATGTGGTCTCAGGAGATAGCAAGTTAAATGCTTTTGATGCGAAACCACAATATAACGAACAATACGAAATTGGGGTAAAAAGTGATTGGCTTGATGATCGTTTAAATACTCAGCTTTCTATTTATGATATCCGTAAAAATAATATTCGTTACCAGCCTGATTCAGTAAATAAACCAGAAGAATGGGTTGTGGGAGGACAGCATCAGTCTAAAGGGGTAGAGTTTAGCTTTATTGGACGTGCTTTAGATAACTTGTTTGTACGGGGAGGCTATAGCTATATGGATACAGAGATTTCTAAAGACAATAAAGCGGCCAATGTTGGTAAAGTACTCAATAATACTCCACGCCATACTGGAAACTTATTTATACGCTATTTACCAGTCGAGAAGATCTATGGTGAAATTGGCGCAACTTACGTTGGTGATGCGAAGATATATTCAAATGGCAATTTAGATAATACGCCTATCGATTTTCAAGGATTCACGCGTTTAGATGCTGCAATTGGCTATAGTGCTCATCCATGGAATGTCACGATTGCTGTAAATAACCTAACCAATAAAGACTATTGGCGCTCAGAGTCAATGCCTGGAACGCCACGTAATGTTCTAGTTCGATTGAATTATCAGTTTTAAACTTGTTTAGATCGCATATGAGTAAAAGCATCTTTAGTTAAACTAAAGATGCTTTTTTATTTGATTTTTTGATAATAATCCATCTTTAATTTTACCAAATGTTATAAAAAATGCTTAAATTTCAAGCTATCTTATTGAATTATATAAAATGCAATTGCATTAAGAATATAAATAATTTAAGATTTATTTGGATGAAAAATGTACAAAATTAATTCATAAATAATCATATAATTGTGACTTATTTTTAATTTGTGATTATTTAATGTTAACTAGTTCTCGTTTTTGTCTATTTTTGTTAATATTCAAGAAAAGCATACAATAGAGATAATAATAATGAAGATATTCCTTCCATTGCTTGTTGTTTGTTCGATTGTCGTTTTGGGTTACGCTGCATATGTAGATGCCCAAGATAAAAGACGCCAAGAGCTCATGAAAATTGTAAATGATGCGGAACATAGTTTGCATGTGATCCAGAATAATCCTAATTATACCAAGCATACACATTTGTCATCGTATAAGAGCAATCAATAGTCATTGATATTAATCAATAATTATTGCAATTCAGTGTATGTGTCTTTGTTGGATATATGATCACTAGGCTTTTTTTGATTTGAAGCCATCAAGTTTTGCTTAGAATCTGTTAAAATATTTACCATTAAATAAAAAGCTGCATCTCGTTATGCAGCTTTTTACATTTTGATAGCGGGTCACATTTATACATCTTGTTGGTGTCACAAGCATTCGGCTGGCATATAGATTGCTTTGTCGTTGTGTATGCCATTTCGCAAATTCAAAAAAGATTGAAATGCAAGAGTATAAATTTCAAGTCCTAAGATCTCAGATTTTAACAGGTGCTATGTTATGACAACGCCTAATGCTTCGGTTGGTGTTTTAGAACGCTTATTTAAATTAAGTGAGAACAAAACCAACTTCAGAACAGAAGTTCTAGCGGGTGTAACTACATTTTTGACAATGTGTTACATCATTATTGTAAACCCACTTATTCTTTCCGAAACTGGAATGGATCATGGTGCCGTGTTTGTTGCAACCTGTTTAGCTGCTGCTATTGGTTGCTTGGTAATGGGGATTGTTGCCAATTATCCAATCGCACTTGCACCGGGGATGGGCTTAAATGCGTATTTTACCTATTCGGTCTGTTTAGGCATGGGTGTACCTTGGCAGACGGCACTTGCGGCTGTTTTTGTTTCAGGTTTAATCTTTTTGGCAATCAGCTTTTTTAAAATTCGTGAAGCGATTGTCAATGCCATTCCTATGTCGCTTAAATTTGCGATTGGCGGAGGTATCGGTTTATTTCTTGCCCTCATTGCGCTTAAAAATGCAGGCATCATTGTAGATAACCCAGCCACTTTAGTGGGTTTGGGAAATATCAAACAACCAACAGTTTTATTGGCTTTATTTGGCTTTTTAATGATTGTCGTTTTACACCAGTTTAAAATTCGTGGTGCGATCATCATTAGTATTCTTGCTGTGACTGGAATAGCGACAGCTTTAGGCTTAAATGAATTTAAAGGAGTTGTTGGACAAATTCCATCGATTGCACCCACCTTTATGCAAATGGATTTTGAAGGTCTATTTACTGCAAGTATGGTTGGGGTGATTTTTGTCTTCTTTATTGTCGATTTATTTGATAGTACAGGGACTTTAGTTGGTGTATCGCACCGTGCAGGTTTACTACAAGATGGTAAGTTACCTCGTTTGAAGAAAGCGTTGTTCGCTGATTCAACAGCAATTGTTGCAGGCGCAGCATTAGGTACATCTTCAACCACGCCTTATATCGAATCTGCATCGGGTGTTGCTGCGGGTGGTCGTACTGGTTTAACAGCAGTTGTAGTCGCATTCTTATTCATTGGCTGCTTGTTCTTGGCACCATTAGCTCAATCTGTTCCAAGTTTTGCAACAGCTCCTGCATTATTATTTATCGGTGTGTTGATGATTCAAGGAATCACACATATTGATTGGGATGATATTACAGAAGCAGTACCTGCATTTTTAACGATTGTATTCATGCCATTTACGTATTCGATTGCAGATGGTATTGCAATGGGCTTTATTAGTTATGCATTAGTAAAATTATTTACAGGCAAAGCAAAAACAGTTCCTTATATGGTTTGGATCATTGCTGCACTGTGGGTATTTAAATTTATTGCATTTGGTGGTTAAGCCATTTAAAAGTTATTGATAAAACCTTTAAAGGGTGTACCGAACAGGCAACACCCTTTTTTATTTAGACGTGGAGTTAATATGAATCAAGTCGAGCTGATTCGTGCTTTACCCAAAGCCGAATTGCATGTGCATATTGAAGGGACTTTTGAACCAGAACTGATGTTTGCAATTGCACAGCGTAATCAGATTCAGATTCCTTATCAATCAGTTGAGGAAGTAAAGCAAGCCTATAACTTCCATAATCTTCAATCATTTCTTGATATCTATTATGCTGGTGCGAACGTGCTGGTGCATGAACAAGATTTTTATGATCTGGCTTGGGCATATTTCGAGAAATGTGCTGAAGATCGTGTAGTGCATACAGAGATGTTCTTCGACCCACAAACACATACTGAGCGTGGGGTTGAATTTGCAACGGTACTGGCAGGTTTAAAGCGGGCTTGTAAAGATGCTCAAGAGAAATTAGGGATTAGTTCTCAATTGATCATGTGCTTCTTGCGTCATTTGAGCGAAGAAAAAGCATTTGAAACGCTTGAGCAAGCTTTGCCATTTAAAGATGACATTATTGCAATTGGTTTAGATTCAAGCGAAGTCGGGCATCCTCCTTCGAAATTTGAACGTGTTTTTGCCAAAGCACGTGAAGCAGGTTTCTTGATTGTGGCACATGCCGGTGAAGAAGGACCACCAGAATATATCTGGGAAGCTTTGGATTTACTCAAAGTAAACCGTATTGATCATGGTGTTCGCTCAGAAGAAGATGAGCAGCTAATGGTGCGTTTAATCGCAGAAAAAATGCCATTAACAGTTTGCCCTTTAAGTAATTTAAAGCTTTGTGTTGTCAATGATATGGGCGAGCATAACATCCGCCGTTTATTACAAAAGGGTGTGCATGTTACTGTAAACTCGGATGATCCTTCATATTTCGGTGGTTATATGAATGATAACTTTGTAGCAATTCAGCAGGCTTTAGATTTATCGAATGATGAGCTTAAGCAACTTGCAATTAATTCTTTTGAGGCGTCCTTTATTTCTGATGATGAGAAACAGAAATGGATTGCAGAAGTGAAAAAGATTTAAATGTAAAAAAACCGCGTTAAGCGGTTTTTTTATGTGTCAGGGTTTATTTAGGTTGGCGTAACATACTCAATAAAACATTATCTTTATCAATGATGTGATGTTTTATTGCTGCTAAAGCATGACCAACAATAAGTAAACCTGCAAACCAAGAAAGATAAATGTGTAATGGTTTCACTATTTCAAGCAGGTCAGGATTGTCTTGAACTAGGCGAGGAATTTCAAATAAATATAAAACAGGAGCTGGATGTCCAGCACTCCAACTAAATAAACAACCAGTAATTGGTAGTGCAAGTAGCATGAGATACAGTAAGAAATGGCCGATATGAGCCAAAGTCTTCATCATAGGTGACATGGTGTTTGGTAGTTTAGGGACTGGGTGGGTATAACGCCAAAAAATTCGAATCACAACCAGAAAGATAATGGTGGTGGCTATATTTTTATGTAGTGTAATAATATTGCCTTTGAAGCTTCCATCAACGTCATAGCTGAGAAAATTCCCACTGTAAAAGCCGATCAGCCAAGCGGTGATAAAAATAGCCGCCATCAGCCAGTGTAAAATTTGCGCTGTGCGAGTGTAATATTGTGCTGAGGTTGACATCGCAACATCCTAGCGGTGAGTATGAGTTTTACGATTTTAAATAGCTCATTTTTCTTCATATACAGCGTATATGTAACAGAGCGTTTTACGTGTAGAACAGTAAGTAAAATACAACTTGATTGTTATATTATGTAAAGAATCTACACAGTCATTTCTTTCAAGTGATCCTTTAGGCACAATACGCGTGCTAAAATTTTGGATACAGGTTTGAGTTCGTGAAAAAATTATTCTTTATTGTGCCTATGTTATTTGCTTTAAATGGGTGTGTTGCGCCAAATACTAATAATTCCACTGCAACAACATCTCAGCAGCTAGGTATGGCTGCATTAAAAATTGCTGTGAATGCAAAATGTATTAATGAGATCAATACATTACCAGCATGGAAAACAGCGACACGTTTAATGACATCTGAGCAACGTGAAAACATTCAAACGAATGTATGTGGATGTGTTAGTGAAAAAGCACCAAATAGTGTAACCACTGTTGAATTAGCCACAGCTGCGATTGATCCTACAGCGCGTGCAACGATTGTGAATCAAGTTGTTTCTGAAACAGTGAATGCATGTGTTGCAGAAGTGTTGAAGAAATAATTGTGATGAAATACGCTGAGCAGAGCTAAGTTTGACTTGGTTCTGCTTTTTTACATGAAATTGATATAGTCTTGTAATTGGAGCTCGTGTTAATAAATTTATATGATTAAATTATAAAAATACTAACATTTAGAATAAGTTTTGTATGAATAAGAACAAATTTATTATTCTTTTCTCTTTCTTTATTTTATTGGCATGTGTTGACGCACAAGGTGCTGAACCAACTAAAATGAAAATGGGTACGTCAGCAATACAATTTGCAGCACAAACCAAATGTACTTATGATATCGATGATTTCGCGGCTTGGAAAGTTGCAAGTAAATTAATGACCAAGAACCAAAAACAACAGAAGAAAAAGCAAATTTGTAAATGTGTTGGTAAAAATGCACCTACTGTATTATCTCCATCAGAGCTTGCTTTAGCGGCAGTTGATTCAAAAGCTAGAACAGCATTAACAGGTGTTGCTGTAGCAAAAACGATGAACGCTTGCGTATCAGAAGTGATAAAATAGAACAGTTTAAATAAGTTGTAATTAGCTGCTTTGAAGCAGCTAATCTTTGTGAGTAATATCATGTTTGTTGCTGGTGTAGATGAGGCAGGGCGTGGGCCTTTGGTCGGTTCAGTTGTTGCTGCTGCGGTAATTTTAGATCCCAATAATCCGATTGAGGGTTTAAATGATTCTAAAAAATTAACTGAAAAGAAACGTGAAAAACTTTTCTTAGAAATTCAAGAGAAGGCCTTAGCTTGGTCAATTGCAGAAGCTTCTCACGCAGAAATTGACGAAATTAATATTTTACAGGCAACTTTTTTAGCTATGCGTCGTGCTGTAGATGCTTTAAATATGCAGCCTGAAAAAGTGATTGTTGATGGCAACCAAATTCCGAAAGGAATTGAAATATCGTGTGAAGCGATTGTTGGTGGGGATGCAAGTCATGCTGAGATTAGTGCAGCAAGTATCTTGGCTAAAGTAACACGTGACCGTCAAATGCATGAACTAGATCAGCAGTATCCTAATTACGGTTTTGCAAAACATAAAGGCTATCCAACCAAAGCGCATTTTGAAGCAATTGCAGCGTATGGGGTGATTGATCAGCATCGTCGTAGTTATGCGCCAGTAAAAAAAGCACTGGGTTTATAAATATATAATTGAGTCTCCATAAACAATTAAAGCGACTAATGATTAGTCGCTTTAATTGTTAGAGAAGAATTCTGTACATTAACGATTGAAGTTATTATGTCGAGTGAAATCGTTATTATCTTCTTCAAAAGAAAGTTGATAATCTTGATCAAGATGTTGTAAATGCTCATGCATAGCACGTTCATGTTGGATACGTTGGTAAATTTCCTCACGATGCACGGAAACTTCTTTTGGAGCATTTACACCAATACGCACCTGATTACCTTTTACGCCAAGCACAGTAACACTGACTTGATCCCCAATCATTAATGTTTCTCCGACACGACGGGTCAGAATCAGCATGTTTATCTCCTTGCTAAACGCTTAAACTTGCGACAGGGAATTCATTGTTTGAAAGCACAGCCTTAATATACAGAAAATTCTAACAGAAATATGTAAAAAACAGCTTTTTTTCGTAAGTTCTGTCGAGTTTTTCTGAAAAACCTCATAACTTAATATAACAGAGCCACTGTAATAAAAACTATAGTGGCTCTGTATTTTTTACTATTTACTTGAAAGTAAATATGTTTATTCTGCTATTAATTAAGCACGTGCACTGCTTTCGCCATGTTCACGGTCTAAACCAAAAGCAGTATGTAGGCAACGTACAGCAAGCTCTAAGTAGTTTTCTTCAATGATCACAGAAATCTTAATTTCTGAAGTAGAAATCATGAGAATATTAATGCTTTCATCTGCAAGAGCTGTAAACATTTTGCTTGCTACACCAGCATGTGAGCGCATACCTACACCAACAATAGACACTTTTACGATGTCATCGCGAGTGACAACTTCACAGCCTTCAATGCTGCTTGCTGTTTGATCCAAGATTGCTTTAGCTTTAGCAAGATCATTGCGATTTACAGTAAAGGTAAAATCAGTAGTACCATCTTCTTCAACATTTTGGATAATCATATCCACTTCAATGTTAGCATCACTAATCGGTGATAAGATTTTAGAGGCAATGCCCGGTTCATCTGGAACACCCAAAATTGTTAATTTTGCTTCGTCACGGTTAAATGCAATGCCTGCAATAATTGGTTGTTCCATGTCGTCTTCTGCCTCAGTCGTGATTAGTGTGCCTACGTTTTGTTTGAAATCTTCATCAAATGCGCCATCATTGTCATTATCAAAGCTTGATAATACACGTAATGGAACCTGATATTTGCCTGCGAATTCAACCGAACGAATTTGTAAAACTTTTGAACCTAAAGATGCCATTTCAAGCATTTCTTCAAAAGAGATACGGTCAACTTTTTTCGCTTTAGGTGCAACACGAGGATCAGTGGTATAAACACCATCTACATCTGTGTAAATTTGGCATTCATCTGCTTTTAATGCAGCTGCAAGTGCTACACCAGAGGTATCTGAACCGCCACGACCTAATGTTGTAATATTTCCTTCAGCATCAAAGCCTTGGAAACCTGCGACAACAATCACACGACCAGCGTCTAAATCAGCTGTCATGACATCGGTATCAATAGATTCGATACGCGCTTTGGTAAACGCGCTGTCAGTTTTAATACCAACTTGACGTCCAGTGTATGATTTAGCTTCTACACCAATTGAATTCAGTGCCATAGCTAACATGGAAATCGTTACTTGTTCACCCGTAGACACCATTTGATCAAGTTCACGTGGGTTAGGGGTGCTAGTAATGGCTTTAGCAAGCGCAAGTAAGCGGTTGGTTTCACCACTCATTGCCGATACAACCACGACCACTTTGTGACCATGATCATGCCAACGCTTGACACGATGAGCAACATTTAAAATGCGCTCAGGAGTACCCATAGAGGTACCGCCATATTTTTGAACGATTAATGCCATAGTTGTTCCATATAAGCCATGACCCTGAGAGGCATCAGGGTCAGTTACACAAAAGTGAAGTTGTTATTATTGCTCAAGCCAAGCAGGTAATGCTGCGATCACTTGATCAAACTTCTCGTTAAGTGGCGCGCCACCTTGTGCTAAGTCAGGTTTACCACCACCTTTGCCACCAAGCTCTTGAGCTAAATGTTTGATGATGTCACCTGCTTTTAGAGTTGCAGCGTATTGTTTAGCGACGGAGGCGATTAAACTCACTTTATCACCATCAACACCAGCTAAAATAATGACTGCATCTTCCAATTTTGATTTTACGCTGTCATGAAGATTGCGTAATGATTTGGCATCTAAACCCTTTACTGATGTGATAAGCGTTTGACGACCAGCAATTTCTTTGACTTGATCTAATAAATCAGCTGCTTGGAAGCTGGCTAATTTTTGATTCAATTGTTCAATTTGCTTTTGCAGACTTGATGCTGTTTCAACAATTGATTCAACTTTTTCTACAGTTTGATCTTTTTGCGCTTTCAATAAAGCATTGATCGTCTGAATATCAGCTTCAGCTTTTTGAACAACTTCAAGTGCTTTTGTACCTGTTACAGCTTCAATACGGCGAACACCAGCTGCTACACCACCTTCAGAAGTGATTTTGAATAAACCAATATCACCAGTGCGCTTAACATGAATACCACCACAAAGCTCGATAGAGAAGTTTTTCTCTTCAATAATAGAACCCATAGAAAGTACGCGAACTTCTTCACCATACTTTTCACCGAACAGCATCATTGCGCCTTTGGCTTTCGCTGATTCAATATCAAGTAATTCAGTGCTTACTGCTGTATTGGCAATCACTTCAGCATTAACTAAACGCTCAATCTGTTGCAATTGTTCAAATGAAACGGGTTGGTCATTGGCAAAGTCGAAACGCAAAATATCACTCGCAACCAAAGAACCTTTCTGTTGAACATGCTCACCCAAAATTTGACGTAAAGCTGCGTGTAGAAGGTGAGTCGCAGAGTGGTTGCGTGCTGTTGCTGCACGAATATCTGCTTTAACCGTCGCTTCAACATTTTGAGTTGCTTTCAGGCTACCCATGGTCACGATACCTTGGTGTACAAAAGCACCACCAGATTTTTTAGTATCTTGTACTTCAAAGATACCCGTATCGTTCTTGAAGATACCGGTGTCACCAATCTGACCACCACTTTCTGCATAGAAAGGGGTTTGGTTCAATACGATCAGTGCTTCGTCACCTTCGTTGATTTCATCAACTTGAACGCCATCTTTATAGATCGCAACAATTTGACCTTGACCTTGAGTTGCATCATAACCATCAAATTGAGTTTCGCCTTCAACTTTAACAATGCTGTTATAGTCAACTGCGAATTTACCTGCATCACGCGCACGTTGGCGTTGTGCAGCCATTTCAACTTCAAAACCAGCTTCGTCAATCGTAAGGTCACGCTCACGTGCAATATCAGCGGTTAAATCTGTCGGGAAGCCGTAAGTATCATAAAGTTTAAATACAGTTTCACCAGCAATTACATTGCCTTTTAGCTGAGCCAATTCACCTTCAAGTAATTTCAAGCCTTGTTCAAGTGTTTTAGCAAATTGCTCTTCTTCTTTAAGCAGTTGCGCTTCAATGCGTGCCTGCTGTGCTGCAAGTTCAGGATATGCTTCACCCATGACTTCAATCAGAGGTTGCAACATCTTGTAGAAGAATGAACCAGTCGCACCCAGTTTGTTGCCGTGACGCACTGCACGACGAATGATACGACGCAACACATAACCACGACCTTCATTTGAAGGATTAACACCGTCAGCAATCAAGAATGAGCATGAACGTGCATGATCTGCAATGACTTTTAAAGAAGCTGGGTATTCAACTGGTTTATTTTGAGCTTTCGCTTCAGCTTCAATTGCAGTGGTATCTAGACCAATGATGTCAGCGGCTGCTTTTAATAAGTGTTGGAACAAATCAATTTCATAGTTTGAATTTACATGTTGCAGAACCGCAGAAATACGCTCCAAGCCCATACCTGTATCTACAGAAGGTGCTGGAAGAGGGTGCATTATACCATCCGCAGTACGGTTGAACTGCATGAATACATTGTTCCAGATTTCGATGAAACGGTCGCCATCTTCCTCAGGTGAGCCTGGTAAACCACCCCAGATATGATCGCCATGATCATAGAAGATTTCAGAACATGGACCACAAGGACCTGTATCGCCCATTGCCCAGAAGTTATCAGACGCGTATTTGCCACCTTTGTTATCGCCAATACGAATGATACGTTCAGCATCGATTCCGATTTCTTTGTTCCAGATATCAAATGCTTCATCATCGGTATGATAAACCGTGACATATAAACGATCTTTCGGTAAGCCTAACCACTGTTCGCTGGTTAAAAATTCCCAAGCAAATTTCAGTGCATTTTCTTTAAAATAATCACCGAAAGAAAAGTTACCTAACATTTCAAAGAAAGTGTGATGACGTGCGGTATAACCTACATTGTCGAGGTCATTGTGTTTGCCGCCTGCACGTACACATTTTTGAGATGAAACAGCACGAACATAATCACGCTTTTCTAAACCTAAGAAACAATCTTTAAACTGGTTCATACCAGCATTGGTAAACAGTAAAGTTGGGTCGTTGGCAGGAACGAGAGAACTCGAAGCAACACGTGTATGCCCTTGCGATTCGAAGTAACGCAAAAATGCTTCACGGATTTCAGCGGATGTCATAAAACGAGTACTCACAACCAAGACACTCCATAATTTTGAATTTGGCTATATGCAATAGAACACGTTGTTTTAAGTTCTACAATCGAACCTATTGCATGGCATAGATTTTAAAAGTGCTAAATTATAACGGAAAATATGATCCCAACCAACGATTTTACAAGCAATATCATATAAAACTGTGTTTAAGCTAAAAATCTATATTCAATAGCGCTGTTCATGTTTTACCATATAGCATAGAAAAGATGATGTTTTGATGAAAGGGCTCTGCATGCAACGTATCGCTATCAATGGATTTGGTCGAATTGGTCGAAATGTATTACGTGCATGGTTTGAGAGTCCAAAACAATTTCAATTTGATATCGTTGCTATCAACGACATTGCCGATGTGCAGACTTTGGTACATTTGTTTAAATACGATACCACGCATGGACGTTTTGCAGGTCAAGTTGAAATTCAGATTGAAAATGAACAGATATTTTTAAATATTCAGTCCCATCAACGACAATTAAAATTACAGGTATTTAAACAGGCTCAACCTGAATTACTCCTTTGGGCAGATTTAAAAATAGATGTGGTATTGGAATGTACAGGTCTATTCCGTTCACGTGCTGATGCAACTCGGCATGTCGAAGCAGGGGCAAAGCGCGTGATTATTGGGGCTGCACCTTTTGATTCGGTCGATGCCGCAATTGTCTATGGTGTTAATCACAATGATGTAAAAGTAACTGATCAAATTATTTCGAGTGTGTCTTGTACTACTCAGGCCTTGGTTCCGTTGGTCAAAATCATTGATGATGCTTTCGGGATTGATACCGCTTTAATGACAGAAATCCATGCAGTCACAGCAGATCAATCGGTATTAGACCATGCACATCGAGATTTACGTCGTGCGCGAGCTTCAGGACAAAATATTATTCCAACCACATCGAGTGCCTTGGGTGCATTGAAACAGGTCATGCCAAAAATGGAAGATCGGATTGCTGGTTATTCGATTCGTGTACCGACCATTAATGTCGCAGCAATTGATTTAACTTTTGTTTCGCATTCACCAATTACAGTACACAAAGTCAATGAGGTTTTGAGTAAAGCAGCTCAATATGATTATGCGCAAATCATGCAAGTGACAGATGAAGATTTGGTTTCAAGTGATTTTAATCATTCACCCTATTCTTTAATTGTCGATTTAACTCAAACCATGGTGGTGGGTCATCAAGCTAAAGTGTTTGCATGGTATGATAATGAGTGGGGATATGCGAATCGACTACTTGATTTGTGTGAATCTTTTTGTAATTAAACAGATCATATATTAAAAAGAAAATTTGGGGATGAAATTATGACATTGATGTTGATTTGGGGTTTCTTGATTGTTTTATTGGTGGCTGTTGCTTTTTTATTTTGGTTTCAGTTTAAAACGTCAACTGTACAAAGCCAAGATATTTATGTTGCGCAATTAGAAGAAAAAGTAGTGCATTTAGAGTTGCATCTAAAAAAGAGTTTGGAAATTATGCAGGATCTCGCTAAGAAAATGCATGTACAACAAGAAGTTTTAGATAGGACTGTTGCCAATATTGCTGCATTAGAAAAACAAAATGTTGAGTTGGTGAATGTTTTGGAAATTGTGGTTAAAGGAAGTAATAAAAACTTTTAAATATTTATTTGTATTCATATTTCTACTTTATATAATATAAGTTCCATAATAAATAATATTTACTTTATAGTGGTTGTATGAAAATTAATTTAAATCAATGTGTTTTTTTTATTGTATCGAGTTCTTTGCTTTTGACGGCATGCGGAAGTGGTCAAAGTAATCAGTCTCAAGTTGAAGAAAAACCAATTCAGGATAATGTACTTTATCAAGTTTATTATCAGGCACCCAATATCTCTAATGATATTACCAACGATTTTTTTGAAATAACAAAATATTCTATTCAAAATAATGAAATTAACTTCACAAAGTCTCATAATCAACCTTTAGATCAGGTGATATTGACTGAGACTAAAATTTTAGAAAAGGGTACACTACAACCGAATATCATTAAAAGAATATCCTCTACGCAATGGACTTATGAGCGTACACCAGAACTCAAGCAAAATTTAAGTTTTGAATTGGTGAAATTAGATGGAGAAAAAGTATTTGATCGGCTATTACCCGGCTATCGAGAAAATATTGATTTAACTTCTCATTTAGATACTCGGCTTGATCAAGATTTAATTAAGTTTTATCAAAATTATAAAGATTCAGTATTTCCCAAAGATAGTTATTGTTATCGTTTAAAAGAAACTCAATGGAATCAGTCTTTTTTAGAGTCTGAATTGGTGTTTTCTACTTTCTCATTTTTTGATGAACAGAAGCAGCAAATGCTTTCTAGGTATAATAATTTAGGTGAAGACAAAAGGTATTTTAAGTTTTTAGATACTCAATGGCATGGTTATAACTTAATTTCCTTAGATAATTTAGAAACAGGTGAAACACAAAGCTTATTGGGAAATCGAGACAATCTAGCAGCAGATACTCAATTTAGTTCTAATTTATTATGGAGTGTGAATAAAAATTTGGCCTATGAGAAAAGTCATCTCTATTCAGGTGGAGACACTCCAATAGATTTATGGATGATGCAAAATCAACGTTTAAAAATCGCCAAACTAGAAAAAGGCTGTTTTGCATTCAATACACAGGCAATTAATGCAGTAAAAAAATTAAACTTGATTAACTGGAAGCAGGGTGATAGTTCAGATGTTGGGCAGTTCTTAGGGACGAGAACATGGGTTTCTCATATTAGTGAATAGTTTCAATCTATTGAATTAACTCGTTAATTGTAGTTTAAATATTCAAGATAAAGAGAATTGAATCAATCACATTTCTTCAAATTCTCAGGTGCATCATATAAATCTTCGTGCTACACTACGCTGAATCGGGCATTCACCCGATTTTTTTATGTGGTTGCTTTTTGTGTGGATGCCTCCACATTGAACAGATTTTAGGTTTGGAACATGACCATTTCAGAGACATGGTTGCTCCCTGATGGGGTAGCAGATGTATTGCCCGAGCAAGCGCAAGTCGTTGAAACTTTGCGACGGGAAGCTTTAGATTTCCTCGCCGTTCGAGGTTATCAATTGGTATATACACCATTTATTGAATACATTGAATCGTTATCTTCACTTTCAGAATCGAATCAAGATTTGGACTTAGTCACTTTTAAAGTGATTGATCAACTTTCAGGTCGTTTGCTTGGTGTTCGAGCGGATATGACACCGCAAGTTGCACGTATTGATGCGCATGTTCGACCAATTGAAGGTGTAGCTCGTTATTGCTATGCAGGTACAGTCCTTCATACAAAACCGCAAAACTTTAATGCAACACGCGCTCCACTCCAGTTGGGTGCGGAGCTATATGGTCATGACAGCATCGAAGCTGATGTCGAAATGATTGATGTTATGCTCGGTTTGTTGGAAAAAACAGATAGTTTACAAGGTGTTCACTTAGACTTAGGTCATGTTGGTTTATTCCGTAGTTTGGTTAAGCGCGCTGGTTTAAATAAAAATACTGAAAATCAGCTGTCTGATTTATATCAGCGTAAGGCTTTACCAGAATTAGAAGAATTTACTCAAGACTTGCCAATGGGTACTGATTTTTATGCTCTAGGTCGTTATGCGAGCGATCTAGAAGCTTTGCAAGCACATTTAAGTCCAGATGTTTTAAATGATATTGATTTTAAAAATGCGTTTGATGCATTGAGAACAACTTTTTCAGAAATAAGATCGCGCTGGTCTAGCCTTGATATTGGTATAGATGTCATTGAACTGCGTAGTTACCACTATCATACGGGTTTGATGTATGCCATTTATGCGCCTAATCGTGCTGCGCCACTTGCTCAGGGTGGGCGTTATGATGGTATTGGTGAGCACTTTGGTCGTGCTCGTCCAGCAACAGGTTTTAGTTGTGATTTATATGCTTTAGGCGCTACACAATTTGCTGAAATTGAAACAGTGGTCGCTCCTAAAGGCAGTCAACAAGATTTATTGAATGCAATTGCTGATGCACGTACTCAAGGTTTAAGTGTAGTGCAATTGTTAGGTAATGATGATTTAAGCTCTGTACCTTATGCGACGCATCAAATGGTGTCGCAAAATGGGCAATGGGTAATTGAAAAAATTTAATTGCTAAGTTGAAAAAGCTTAGCTTCCAATTTTAACAGCATGATGTAATGAGGCTATTATGGGCAAAAATGTTGTGGTACTGGGTACCCAATGGGGCGACGAGGGTAAAGGTAAGATCGTCGACCTGCTCACAGATCAGGCGGCTGCGGTCGTACGCTATCAAGGTGGACACAATGCAGGTCACACACTTGTCGTCGGTGGTAAGAAGACTGTATTACACCTCATTCCATCAGGTATTTTACGTGAAAACGTATTGTGCTTAATCGGGAATGGTGTTGTTCTTTCTCCTGAAGCATTAATCAAAGAAATGGCAATTTTGGAAGCGGAAGGCGTGCCTGTTAAAGAGCGTTTACGTATTTCACCAAACTGTCCTTTGATTTTGCCCAACCATATTGCACTAGACCAAGCACGTGAGAAAAAACGTGGTAATGCTAAAATTGGTACAACAGGTCGTGGCATTGGTCCAGCTTATGAAGATAAAGTTGCGCGTCGTGCTGTACGTGTAGCTGATTTAATTCGTGGTGGCGCATTACTTGAAGAAAAACTTAAGGAAATGCTAGAGCTTCATAACTTCCAACTTTCTCAATTCTATGGCGTTGATGAAGTTAAATTTGAAGATGTACTCGAGCTTTGTAATCAATGGCGTGAAGTGCTTGCACCATTAGTGATTGACGTGACCAAAGTGTTACATGATTACCGCAAAGAAGGTAAGTCAATTATGTTTGAAGGTGCTCAAGGTTCGTTACTTGACATCGATCATGGTACTTATCCGTTTGTAACAAGTTCTAATACAACCGCTGGTGGCGTAAGTTCTGGTTCTGGTATGGGCCCATTACATTTAGATTATGTATTAGGTATTACTAAAGCATATACAACACGTGTTGGTGCTGGTCCATTCCCAACTGAGTTGCATTACGATGCTGCTACTGATACAGGTGATGCGATTGGTCGTCATTTAGGTACTGTGGGTCACGAATTTGGTGCATCTACTGGTCGTCAACGTCGTTGTGGCTGGTTCGATGCTGAAATCCTACGTCGTTCAGTTGAAGTAAACTCATTATCTGGCATTTGCTTGACTAAGCTTGATGTATTAGATGGTTTAGAAGAAATCAAAATCTGTGTAGGTTATGAAGATGTTGATTCAGGCTGTGCAGGTTCTTCTGATGCAATTTCATTTGAAAGCTTAAAACCAATCTATGAAACAATGCCAGGTTGGAGTGAGTCTACAGTAGGCTTAACTCAAATTGATCAACTTCCTGCAAATGCGTTAGCTTATGTAAAACGTCTTGAGCAGTTAATTGAATGCCCAATTGATATTGTTTCTACAGGTCCAGACCGTGCGGAAACAATTGTATTACGTCATCCATTTTCGGCATAAGCTGATGTGACGATTGAAAAGCTCCCGTATGGGAGCTTTTTTATTTTATAGATTTAGTTATTCAAACGACCTAGCAAAAAATCAGCTTTTGATTTCAATCTTTATTATTTCACAACTTAAAAAATCCTCATTATATTAACTATACATTCAAACAAAGAGGGTTTTAATGATGACGAAAAAGAGAATCCGTTACAATGGATATGAATTAGCATGCCAATGTTAATTCACGTCAAAAAGAGCAAAAAGGTACAGACCAATTTTGATCGGGCGGGGAGAGAAATTGGTTTGACTGTGTTTAATATAATAAGAACAAACCTTAAGCTTAAATATAAGACTGATAAAAGATTTAAGAGAACTGAAAGGTTCTCTTTTTTTATTCAGTATTTTCCTCAACCTCTTTCACTGCATTATAAGCAGCAGTAGGTTCAATATTTAGTAGTTTCTTGCCAAAGCTTCTGAGCCACCAAACAAGCTGAGAGGTAAAAGGAACTGTTGCACTAACCTCAACAATATTTTCTTCTAATGGCGTAATCTTTTGGTCTTTACTTAACTGACTTTCATAAAAGCTTTTTGCTGTACTTTCAGTCATCGTTAGTTTGAGCTGAATTTGTTCAGTCGGTTTGCTGTAATCTACACGGAAGCCCAACGCGCCTGATTCGATATAATTATCAATATCAAAATTTACGGGATGTAAAGCACGGCTATCAAGTACAGTTGCTGCTTTAAAGCGGTGCAAGGCAAAAGTTTGTACTTCAGTTTTATCATTTCTGGTACAGATTAAATAAATTACTGCACCTTTTTGAACCAAAGCTAAAGGATTTAAAATATAGGATTTATCTTCGCCTGAATTGGTTCGTGCTCGATATACACATTCGATTTGTTTATCTTGTAGCAAGCCTTCATAAATTGCTTGTTGAGCTTGTTTATCAACCATCGGAGGGATCAATGGTTGCGAAGCAGGAACAATGCGAACTCGATTGATCCATTGTCTGACATTATTTTGTGTAGACAAACTACGTTTTGCAAGATCAAACCAAGGTGTCATTTCTTCAAGTAAACTTGGCGGAAGTAAGTGTCTTAAATGCTCTTCCACCATCATAAAAGTGACAGCTTGAGAGCTGGTCATATGTGGCAAGCTTTGGATTGGTGCATCTGAACGCCAACGCCATCCTTGCGGTACAGTCTTATTGCTTTCAATGGGAAAGCGTTGAGCAATCTGATTTAAATCCCGCTGAATGGTTCGAAGGCTAATTTCGATTCCTTCACGTTGTAATGTTTCTTGTAATTCACGTGTCCCCATCCATTTCCCTGTAGAAAGACGAGACAATATCTGCCATTGGCGATAAAGGCTATTGGAAGTTTCTTTTTCTTGTACGGATGACATAAGCGTAATACGTAATTTAATGGTCTAAAGCAGACACAATAAAAAAACTAGCACTATTTAGCAAGCCCATGATCTTGAGATTACGTATTTACGACTGAAACAACTGTCGATTTATTGAATGATCTTAACCCTGATGAAAAAATAATCGCTTTATATAAGTGGCATTGAAATTGCTTATTTAAGATATAAATAAATGATGAGACGAGGTTTCTATGTCAGAACAAGAACACAACCTACATGTCAGTGCGGATTATTATACTCAAGAGCAAACGACAGCGGTATCAGTCCATTCGTCTACATTTATCCCACAACTTAGTGTCAGCACAAACTTGTTTGAACAGCTTAAATCTGAGTTTTTTAACGAGATGCTTGATGACAAAAGTTTTAATGCGGAAGCTTCGAAAAAAATTGAACAGTGGTTGAGTATTCGCAGCCTTGATGAGTTACGAACACTTGGTAGCCAAGCGAAACAACATTTCCTTTATCAGGGAATCACATTCAATGTTTACGGCGATCAAGAGGGTGCTGAGCGAACTATTCCTTATGATTTGATTCCAAGAGTGATTGAAAAGAAACAATGGGAAAAAATTTCCTCAGGTTGCGCACAACGTGTGAAAGCACTCAATTCATTTTTAGATGATATTTATCATGGACAAAATATTTTAAAAGAGGGGCTTATTCCTGCTGATCAAGTGATTGCGCATGAAGCATTTCAGCCACATATGTTAAATCATCATCTTAAAGGGAAGATTTATTCACAAATTAGCGGTATTGATATTATTCGTGATGGTCAGGGTGATTTCTTCGTACTTGAAGATAACTTAAGAACACCGTCTGGCGTATCTTATATGATTGAGAGTCGTAAGATTAGTCAAAAACTAATGCCTGATTTGTGCATCAGTAATAATTTGCAAGGCATAGAACAATATCCAACTTTATTAAGAACAATTTTAGAAGAGAATGCTTATGTGGATAAGCCACTTATTGTGGTATTAACACCGGGTCGTTTTAACAGTGCTTATTATGAGCATTCATTTTTAGCACGAGAAATGGATGTGCCATTAGTCACGAGTCGAGATTTATTTGTAGAGAACGATCGAGTATTTGTTAAAACAATCCGTGGTCGTCAGCAAGTTGATGTGATCTATCGCCGTGTTGATGATGATTTCCTTGATCCGTTAACCTTTAAACCTGATAGCACATTAGGAGTCGCAGGACTCATGTCAGCATATTTACAGAAGAATGTTGTGATTGCAAATGCACCGGGGACAGGTGTTGCTGACGATAAATCAATTTATCCTTATGTTGATAAAATGATTAAGTTTTATTTGGGTGAAACAGCAATTTTAAATAATGTTCCGACATATCAATGTCGTGATCAAGAACACTTGGATTATGTACTTAATAATTTAGAAAAATTGGTTGTGAAAGAGGCACAAGGTTCGGGTGGATACGGGATGTTGATTGGACCACAAGCAGATCAACAACAAATTGAACTATTTAGACAAAAAATTATTGAAACACCACATTTGTATATTGCACAACCAACTCTGGCACTTTCTGTAGCACCAACATTAACGTCCGAAGGGGTTGCTGAACGACATATCGATTTACGCCCATTCGTTTTGAGTTCGCCTTATCGTACTGAGATTGTGCCAGGAGGTCTGACTCGAGTTGCGATGCAAGCGGGTTCTTTAGTGGTTAATTCTTCTCAAGGCGGTGGTATCAAAGATACATGGGTTGTAGAAACATTACATTCTTGAACGTTTTCCTTAAGAGTTTTAGTCCAAAGTATCTGGCCTAGTGCCGTACTTTGGGGGATTTGATCATATATAAGGGAGGACATTTATGATTTTACTTAATTCAAGCGCTCATCATATTTATTGGTTAGGTCGTTATTTATTTAGAATTGGTCATGTTGCTAGCCATTTGCCATTTTGTGATGACGAACAAGCAGCAGATTTTGCTCAAGCGCTTTGTTTACATATTGATGATGCTGAGAATCTGAATAATTTTATGCTAGATCATCAACAACCCTATTCTTTATTGAGCCAGCTTGAGATTGCCCGAGATAATATTCAAGAATTACGTGGTTTACTGACAGCTCATACTTATGCTGAGCTGAATCATATAATTAAAAATGCAGTATCTAATGGTGAGGAGATTCAAGCCGTCGTAGGGAAGTGTTGTGCTCTCTTAAAAACAGAACAAAACGATGTTTTCTTATTCTTTCATGTTGGACAATGTATTGAAAAAATTGATACGCATTTCCGTTTTCAACATAATATTCAGGATGTTATAGCTTCAATTGATCCGATTATTAAACAGTTATTCGAACTAGGTTGGGATGACTTGCAGCCAAATTGGCAGATTCTAAAAGAGCAACCTTATTTAAATCAGTTTTATGCTTTCACCTATAAGCTAGAAAATCAATTTGAGGCATTCTCATGAAACTCATGGTGAATCATCAAACGCACTATCGTTATACGCAAGTTGCTCGAAATAGTGTGCAATCGATTAAAATGATGCCGCAGAGTTCTATGCACCAAAGCATCGAAAACTGGCATATTAGTGTGCCGGGACAATATTCATGTCAAAGAGACGCATTTAATAATTTATGGATCACTGCAACTCAGAGACATGAATATCGCTACTTGACCATTATGGCGCAAGGTATCGTTGATTTATATGCAACAGAACTAGGCTATGTAGAAACGGATGTTTCTCCAATGCTTTTTTTGCAGCGTACCATGATGACGTGTTGCGATCTAAGTATGCTTGATTTTGCTCAGGCAGTGGTCAAAGTAAAAGATCGTAAGCACTTAATATTGCTATCTGAGAAAATTTTACAACAAGTTCAGTACCAGCCTGAGACCACCTCAGTGACGACTTCTGCAATTGATGCATTTCATGCAAGACAAGGTGTATGTCAAGATCATGCACATATTTTAATTGCGATGTGCCGTGGATTACATTTACCAGCTCGTTATGTATCTGGCTATATATATGATGAAAATCAACCACACCTAGCCAGTCATGCATGGGCTGAGGTTTTTGTAGAAAATGAGTGGTATTGTTTTGATGTAAGTAACCAGATATTTACCCCCAAAAATCATATTTATGTCGCAGTTGGTCGTGATTATCTAGATGTTGCACCAATTCGAGGTATCCGTGAGCAAGGTGGGGTGGAAAGTATGATATCTACGGTTCAAGTTTTGGCTTGTTGAAGGTAAAGAGAAAAAGAGATGACCTATTGTTGTGCATTAAGATTAGAGCAAGGTTTGGTATTGATTAGTGATACTCGAACTAATGCAGGGGTCGATCATATTTCTGTATTTCGTAAATTACATACTTTTGGTGTTGAAGGTGAGCGTTTTATTGCATTACAAACAGCAGGTAATTTAGCAACAACTCAAGCTGTCATTGGTCATTTACAAAATGCTTTAGCATTGCATCAAGAGCCAAATTTATATAGCGCAAATACCATGTTTGAAGTTGCTGAATTAATTGGGAAGACTTTGCGTAAGGTGCTTGAGGATGTTACGACTGATACTCAGGAACAGATGAATTATTCCTGTAGTATTTTGGTAGGTGGACAGATACAGGGTGAGGAGATGCAACTATATAATGTCTATCCTCAAGGCAATTTTATTTGTGCCACAACTGATACGCCATATTTTCAGATTGGTGAGAGTAAATATGGAAAGCCAATTTTAGATCGTGCACTGCACTATACGATGCCATTAGATGATGCGTTACGTTGCAGTTTGATCTCTTTTGATTCAACATTAAGGTCTAATGTTTCTGTCGGATTGCCTTTAGACGCGTTGGTTTATCATAAAGATAGTTTTAAAATTCCTGAAGGGAAACGCATCCGAGAAGATGATCCTTATTTTACTCAAATTAGTAAGCAATGGTCTGAAACCTTACGCCGTGGACTTCAAGAGTTGCCAAAGCCTACGACTGATTATGGTTTGTAATCATCTAAGAAAAAATCCAAGCAAAGGCTTGGATTTTTTATCTCTTTTAAATCACTTTTCGAATTGGTCTATTACTTAATCGACATAATAATTCGTAACCAATCGTTCCATTTGCCGCAGCGACATCATCGACGAGTCGATGTTTGCCCCATAGTTCTACTGTAGTACCTAATTCAGCTTTAATCTGGGTAATGTCAATCGCAATCATATCCATACTGACACGACCAATAACAGGAACAAGTTGTTGATCAATTGCAACGAAATTTGGTTTTAAATAAGTACGTGGGTAACCATCACCATATCCAATTGAAACAATGGCAATATTTAATGGGCATGAAGCCGTAAAGCTAGAACCATACCCTACAAATTCACCTTGTTGAATTTGATTGAGCGCAATGATTTCTGCACTAAAGGTCATTACAGGCTTTAAATCGAGTTCATATACATTTTTGTCAGCAAATGGACTTGCGCCATAAAGCATGATACCTGGGCGAACGAAATCGAAATGCAATTCAGGGTATTTATAGATCGCAGCGGAGTTACAACATGATGCTAAGATAGGGGCGCATGCTTCTTTGATATGGAGAAATTGCTGCTTTTGTTGTTCATTTAAAGGGTGATCGGCATCTGCATTGGCAAAATGCATGGTGAGGACACAGCTAAAGCCTTCTGACTTTAGACGTTGAATGACATCGATAATTTCAGTCACTTTAAAGCCTAAACGGTTCATTCCGCTATTTAGCTTGACCCAAACTTTTAAGCCCAAAGCATTATAAGCTTGCTTATGCTGAATCAACCATTCAACTTGTTGACTTTGATGAATAAGGCATTCGAGTTTGTGCTCAATTACTTGTTGCATTTCATCTTCTGAAAATATGCCCTCAATCAAAGTGATGGGTTGAGAATATCCCAGTTGCCTGATCTCTAAAGCTTCTTCTAAACAGGCGACACCAAAGGCATCTGTGGCATCCAAGGCGGCTAAACAGTCTTTAACTCCATGTCCATAAGCATTTGCTTTGACCATACTAACAATTTGTGAATGTGGAGCAAGTTGTTTAACGCGGTTTAAATTATATTGTAGTGCATCACTATCAATATAAACTGTTGCTTGGCGCACCCTGATTTCTCCTTTGGGTCGACATGGAAAGTATTTAAGGCAGATCGATAACCGAGGGATTATTCCTCATCATCGTATTGAGCATAGAACTCAGGTGAAAGGTTACTAAAGCGAGTGTATTGACCTTCAAAGGCAAGACGAACTGAACCGATTGGACCATTACGTTGTTTACCGATAATAATTTCGGCTGTACCAGCTTCTTTAGACTCTTTGTTATAGACTTCATCACGATAAATAAACATGATCAAGTCGGCATCTTGCTCGATTGCGCCTGATTCACGTAAGTCTGACATGACAGGGCGTTTATTTGGTCTATTCTCCAAACTACGGTTAAGCTGAGACAGTGCAATGACAGGGCATTGCATTTCTTTGGCCAGTGCTTTTAAGCTTCGAGAAATCTCCGAAATCTCACCCACACGGTTATCGCCCATACCCGGCACTTTCATTAACTGTAAGTAGTCGACCATAATACAGCCGATTTTTCCATCATGCATTTTGGCAATACGCCGAGCACGTGCACGAAGTTCGGTTGGTGGTAGAGCAGAGGAATCATCAATATAGAGGTGCATTTCTTGTAATTGAAGAATAGTTCCTGTGACTTTGGTCCATTCATCTGCATCGAGATTACCTGAACGCAAATGTCCTTGGTGAACTTTACCCATTGCTGAGATCAAACGCATGGCAATCGAGTCAGCTGGCATCTCCATTGAGAATACGAGAGCAGGTAGGCGGTTGTATTGCAGTACACTTTCAACTAAGTTCATGGCAAAGGTGGTTTTACCCATCGAAGGGCGGGCTGCAACAATAATCAAATCCCCAGCTTGCATACCTGAGGTTTTATTATCTAACTCTAAGAAACCTGTGGTTAAACCTGTAATGTTGCCATCTAATTTAGAAAGTTCATCGAGTTTAGAAATCACATCAGCAGTGACAGAGCTAATCGATTTTGGCCCTGAATCTTTCTTGTTATTGTTATGCTGTTCGGCCAAAGAGAAAATACTGGTTTCTGCTAAATCTAGGATTTCACTGACAGGGCGACCTTTGGTGTCATAAGCATTTTGTAAAATATCACTACTGACTTTAATCATTGCGCGTAGTGTTGAAAATTCTTTAATTTTATTGGCATAGATTTCAAGATTGTAAAAGCTTGAAGGTGAATCTGCCATCAATTGCATTAAATATTCTTCACCACCAATTGCATCAAGCAGGTTTTGTTTGAGTAACCAATCATTGACCAATACAGCATCATAAGGCGAGTTTTCTTGCGCTAGTTTTTCGATTGCACGATAAATATATTTATGACGTGTCGCATAAAAATCATTTTCTTTAAGTAAATCGCTGACTTGTTCAAATGATTCGGCGACCGTCATTAATGCCGCGAGCACAGCTTGCTCAATTGCGAGATTGTGCGGTGGTGTACGAAATTCTTTTAATTGACCTGAGTCACTCACTTTACTCTCTGTGTTTGGAGAATTTTTCGTAAAATTGGCATTCGCCTGTGACATAACAAGACCTAATAAAAAGATGAAACTGTAACGACTGACTATCTTAATCCAAATGGACGTAGACAGGAGAATTTAATTGGAAGAAAATTGTTTAATTGGTGGAAAAGTAGAGTGTACTAAAAATATAAAATTTTAGGCATAAAAAAAGAGCATGTAAAAACATGCTCTTTTCTTTGCAGAAATTACTCAGATACGATAGTAACGAGAACTTCAGCAACAACATCATGATGCAATTGGATTGCGATGTTGAATTCACCAGTGTGACGAAGCGCACCGTTTGGTAAACGAACTTCTGCACGGTCAACAACAAGACCAGCATTAGTTAAAGCATCAGCGATGTCACGAGTACCGATAGAACCGAAAAGTTTACCTTCGTCACCAGCTTTCGCAGTGATTACAATGTTAACTTCGTTCAATTGTTCAGCACGTGCATTCGCAGCAGCTAATACTTCAGCTTCTTGTCTTTCAAGTTCAGCACGACGTGCTTCAAAAGCAGAAGTGTTTGCTTCAGTAGCAGCAACTGCTTTACCTTGAGGAATCAAGAAGTTACGACCGTAACCAGCTTTAACTGATACTTTGTCGCCTAATTTACCAAGATTCTTAATGCGTTGTAATAAGATAACGTCCACAGCTCACCTCACTTACTTATGGTTGTCAGTGTACGGAATCAAAGACAAATAGCGAGCTTGTTTAATAGCTAACGCTAATTGACGTTGATAACGAGCTTTAGTACCTGTAATACGGCTAGGAACAATCTTGCCGTTTTCAGTGATGTACTGTTTTAAAGTGTCGATATCTTTGTAGTCGATGTACGCAACATTCTCAGCTGTAAAGCGGCAGAACTTGCGACGACGGTAAAAACGTGCCATTGAGGTTCTCCTTATTCAGCTTCTTGAATTGCTTGTTGTGCTTCTTCACGTTGAGCTTTACGCGCACGTTTCTCTTCAGCACTCTTAGCAAGTAAAGATTCTTCAGTAATTGCGTGTTCACGACGGATGATGATGTTACGAATGATTGCATCGTTATAACGGAACAATTCTTCTAATTCATCAAGAGTCGTTTGACCACATTCAACATTCATAAGAATGTAGTGTGCTTTGTGAATCTTGTTGATTGGGTAAGCCAATTGGCGACGGCCCCAATCTTCTAAACGGTGAATTTGACCTTCAGCTTCTTTGATCTGAGAGATATAGCGTTCAACCATACCTACAACTTGATCGCTTTGGTCTGGGTGTACCAATAGTACGATTTCGTAGTGACGCATTGTCAGCTCCTTACGGTTTAAGCAGCCCCTAACTAAAAAGTCAGAAGCAAGGAGTCATAACTAAAAAGTTATGTCGCAAATTGCGAAGCTGGGATTTTAGACACATTTCATTTAAATCGCAAGTAAATTCATGTTTTAGATCGAAGTAAAAAGATGACATAGCCTTTAAAATGAGGGTCATTAAAATCGTTTGAGTTATTTTGACGTAACCCATTTTGTACAAAACCGATTTTATAAGGTAGTTGCATTGCGGAGATACGTTTTAAATATTGTGGGTAATTGGGAATGGTGGTTGTACCTTGATAGGTTTGGATCACAAGTTCACTGATATTATTTCTCAAAATAGTTAAAGTTTTCTGATCCTTAAAATTTGTCCAGTCAAGTAATCCTGTAATGCTAAGTTGATAAGAGGAAGGGAGTCTTTTTCTGAAACTTTCTAGAAAAAGGGCATATTCTTTTAAATCATGGGTTCGACTGTCGAAATCAATTTGAATTCCCTGAACTTGATTCCCTTGATTTCTCCAATGTTCTAAACGTTGGAAAACAGTTTGATAGTTTTGTTCGTTCCAAGCCAGATGATGTGTTCGAAAAACTAACCAAATTTTCTGACGGGGTAATTTTAGGATAGAAACACCCTGTGGCATCAATATAGAGCTATGCTTTTGTTTTGAATATCGAATTTCTCCTTGCAAAATATATAGTTCTTTCGCCTTACTTAAGTAAGGCGCAGATTGAATGTTTCCCCAAATCCAAAATGAATCGAAATGATTTGCATCAATTGTTGGCGTTGTAGATTGTGCAGGTTGGCAAGCAAATAAGTTAAAAATAAAAAAAGTGAAAATGATTGCTTTCAGCCACTTCAACATCGTCAATTACCAATAATATTTCAGTGATTTTGCCCAACTGGTATTCGGATAATCTGTTTTGATTTGATCAAACCATTGTTTGCGGACAGATTTGTTTATTTCATTACCACCACAATCATTAATACCACTTGGTGCATAACATTGTATTGCACGATAAAGGGCGTAAGCTTGTAAATCGCTTTTGCTTGATGATTTGATGAGATCTTGATAAATCTGACCACGAGCAAAAATTTTGCCTGAAAAATTTGATGTTTGTTTTTCATTATAAGAAAGCTGCTGCAACGAATATCCTTGTTCACTACGGAAATATTCTCCTAAGCAAACATTTAATAATGGATCTTTAGGTGTCTGAGCCAATTGATTAACTAAAGTCTCTAAATTTGAGCATTTTAGTTGTGGTGTAATGTTTGCTCCATTCCAAATGAAATTAGAAAAATCTGGTTTATTCTTCAATTGTTCATTGTCACTGTTATAACCTTTATATTGCATGGCATTTTTAGGCATAAAAGCATAGCTTTGTTTAAACAATTCGAATTGTTGATGTACTAAGCTTTTACTCAGAAGGGTGTAGATCGCAGCTTGTTTTTGATCTATATTGCTTTGATCAGATTGAATCAATTTTTGCAAACTGTTTGTATCTGCGATTTGGGTAATAAAATTTCTCTGTAGGTTCGGCTGAGTAATTTGAGCTTTTTTTCCTATAAATGCTGAATAGTCCTGTTTTATTGCCAAATGATTGGATAATGCTGTTTCAAATAAACCGCGTTGATAACTATCTTTGGCCTGTGCAAGTTGCTGACGCCAATATTCTTCAGCATTTTGAGGCTGTCCAATTTTTTCTAAAATTTGTCCTCTCAAAAAAGTTTGGCTTAACTGCAAATAACTACTATTTTTAGCATTTGCTTTAGCTAAGTAATTTTGAGCTTCTTGAGCTTTATTTTGAACAAAAAATAAGTGAGCAGCTTGTAAATATTGAAATAATTCAGGTTGAGTTTTAAATAGTTCTTTTTGTGTATTCAGTTGTGTCCAAGAAATTGGACGATAATTCTCTGAACTCGATTCACGCATATGCATCAAATCATATACTGCCAAAAAGAAAGGGTCTTTTAGATTGTTAACATTAAAAGCTGAGCTATCGAACACTCGGCGATCAATTTCAGCGGGAAGTTCACTCATCTCCAAATTATAAAATTTTGATGTCGGATTTTTGAGTTGCCAGACAATTTCATTGACTAATAAATCTTGGCGTTTTGAAAGCCAAAAACCACGACGCATAAAACCACGAGCGCTCGCGACATATTGTCCATTTGGATAGGCTTTTAAATAGGCATTAATATTATCCAAGAATTGTTTAAGTAAATTTTGGTTAATATTGTCTAAATAAACATCACCATATTTATCTACGCCAGTCGCATAGGCGGAATTGAGTGATGTTCGAATTAACATATATTGTGATGTTTCTTTTAACCACGTATCTTCAACGGTGGTTAAGACGGTATAAATTTTATTCGCTGCTGAATAATTGCTATTATAAAACAGAATGCTCGCATTTAAATAAGAAGCATATTGACGTGTTGTGATTGACCAATTTGGATTAATCGCAATCAATTCAATTTTGTCACCACACTGATTCATTTTTTTGCGTTCAGAAATCAAAATTTGCTTTTCTAGATTTGGGATCGCTTTATTATTTTGTACTTGTGTATTAAAAGCTTGATTACCTGAATCAAAGCTCGTGCAACGTTCGTCAAAAACGGTGTCATTTCTTTCTAATAGTTTTCTTTGATTTGGCATCTTATTCTGAGTCAGAGATGACAGATTCGCTGCATCAAAAGGTACCATTCCATATAACGCATCCCATAAATTGGCGTCAGCTGTCATTGGCTTAATTGTTGCAAGTCCTAAGTCGCTGAGTAGTAATGTCATATTGGTTTGACTATCATTTGCTGGATATAACACAGGAAGAGTGCTACAACCGTTTAAATTTTTGTCATTTATGGCAAGGTTTGGCTCGCAAAATTGCTCTACACCAGCATAGGTGATTGGGCTATAGTAAATTGCCAGTGAAAGCGAAGAATAGATAATTGATTTGAATATAAATTTGTTTTGTAGTTTCATTTAGGCAATAAAGGGTGAAATGTTTTTATTGCACGAAATGATAACAAGTGAAGCGGGGAATAAAAAGACAGAGAAGTCTCTATCTTTTTAAAAAATAGGGAGGAAGGGTGCAGGGCTTTTAAATGTAAAGCTAAAGCTCAAACTAATCACAGTAATTAAGATTACTGAAAAAAGGAAAAAGCGTTTTGCCCAAAGCTGATCATCTTCAGCTTTAAATCCTAAAATACCAATGTAAAACCAGTAAATACAAAGTGCATTACAGATGACCAAGAAAATAATATTGGTATATCCATATATATACAAAGCATTCATCGCAACAGTGAATAAAATCACATAGATCAGCGATTCGATTTTAGTTCTATGAATAGAACGTGCAACAGGTAAAATAGGCACGCCTGCGTTTTTGTAATCTTCAAAACGATAAATCGCAATTGCCCATGAATGCGGCATTTGCCATAAGGCATATGCAATAAAAATGAGAAGAGCAGCCAAATCGAAATGATGACTTACAGCCGTATAACCAATAACAGGTGGACTCGCTCCAGAAATACTACCAATCACGGTTTGATGGATCGTGGTACGTTTCGTCCACAAACTATAAAAACCGACATAGACGACAAAACCAATCACAGCGAATAAAAATGCATAGGCATTCACATAGAACCAGAGCATGCTAAAACCAATCAAACCTAATACAAGAGCATAAAACATTGCAATAGTAGGAGATATGGTTTTCTTAACAAGAGCACGATTCATTGTGCGTTGCATTTTTTGATCGATGTCTTGATCAATAACATTATTGACTACACAACCAGAAGCAACCACAAAAGTTGTTCCAAGTAATGTAATTAATAATAAGAGGAAGTCTATAGAGCCTTGGGCGGCTAAAAAGAAGCCGCCCAAGGTGGTAATAAAATTACCGAAGAGAATTCCTGGTTTAGTCAGGAATAAATACTTTTTCCACATGACAATCAGTTTAGATCATCATGTTGTAGTGTAGGTAATTCATAATCCACACAGAGCCGACTAAAAGTACAGCAATACATAAGATTGTGTAGATAAATGCAATAAGGTTCCAGCGCTGTTCAGATGATGTATTCATGTGTAAGAAATACACAAGTTGTACGATTACCTGAGCAACAGCTGCGATTGCAATAACAGTAACTAAGATGCCACGGCTAAAACCACCCGCCATCACCATCCCGAATGGGATGATGGTGAGGATAACAGATAGGATAAACCCAACAGTGTACTGCTTAAAGTTACCGTGCGACGCACCTGCAGCATTATGGTCATGACCACTCATTAGAGAACTCCCAGTAAATAAACGACGCTGAATACACAGATCCAAACGATGTCAAGGAAGTGCCAGAACAAGCTTAAGCAAGCAAGACGACGTGTATTCGGTAAGGTCAAACCATTCTTTTTGATCTGATACATCAATACTAACATCCACACTAAACCAGAAGTTACGTGGATACCGTGTGTACCAACCAAAGTAAAGAACGATGATAAGAATGCACTATGAGTTGGACCGTGACCTTCATGAACAAGGTGATGGAATTCATTGATTTCCATACCGATGAAGGTTGCACCGAAAAGGAATGTAATGAATAACCAAGTGATGACTTGATTTACATTCTTTTTATAAGATGCAAGTACTGCAAAACCAAAAGTTACAGAAGAGATCAAAAGGGCAAATGTTTCACCTAATACATAACCCAATGATTCACTGAATAAGTCTTTTGCACTTGGAGTACCAGGTGGGACATGACTGCTCAATACAGCGAACGCGATGAAGAGTGATCCGAAAAGAATCAAGTCACTCATCAAGTATGTCCAGAAACCAAAGACGGTTAAGTCAGTATCATCATGTTCATGATGACCATCGTGACCGTGGTTGTCGTGATGAAGTACTTCAGCCATTTCCTTAGTCCTTCTTCAAGTGTTTTTCAAGTAATGCATAGCGTTCGTTTTCAATACGCTCTACTTCAGCAGCAGGAACATAATAATCAACATTCTTAGTGAATGAGCTTACGATCAAGCTAACAACTGCAGCAACGAATGAAACAACGACTAGCCACCAAATATGCCAAATGAGAGCAAAGCCAAGTACAGTAATGAACATTGCAATCACGAAACCAGCAGCACGATCAGTCGGCATGTGGATGTCTTCATATTTAGTGTTACGTGCATATGCTACGCCATTTTCTTTGTCAGTCCAGAAACGGTCAACACCGCTAGCTTCTGGTACATGTGCAAAGTTATAGAACGGAGCAGGAGATGACGTAGACCATTCGAGTGTACGACTATCCCAAGGGTCGCCTGTGTAGTCCATGTTGTCTTTACGTTGTAAGAAACCAACGATGATTTGCATTAAGAAACATGCAATACCAATAGCAACAAGAACGGCACCAAATAATGCGATCGCTAAGTATGGATCCCATTCTGGGTTGTCATATGTATTCAAACGACGAGTCATACCCATGAAACCAAGGATATAAAGTGGCATGAATGCAAAATAGAAACCGAAGAACCAGAACCAGAACGCAGCTTTACCCCATGCTTCGTTGAGCTTCCAACCAAACATTTTCGGCCAGTAGAAGATGATGCCGGCAAACATACCAAACACCACACCACCGATAATTACGTTATGGAAGTGAGCGATCAAGAACAGTGAGTTGTGTACAAGGAAGTCCGCAGGCGGAACAGCCATAAGTACACCAGTTAAACCACCAATACCAAATGTTACTAGGAAGCCAAGCGTCCATAACATTGGAGTAGTAAAGGTGATGCGACCTTTATACATCGTGAATAACCAAGAGAAGATTTTCACACCTGTAGGAATCGCAATAACCATAGTCATGATACCGAAGAACGCGTTAACGTTCGCACCAGCACCCATGGTGAAGAAGTGGTGAAGCCATACAACGAACGCAAGTACAGTAATTGCGATAGTTGCATACACCATAGACTTGTAACCGAACAACGCTTTACGAGAGAAGGTTGCAACGATTTCTGAGTATAAACCAAATGCTGGTAATACCAAGATATATACTTCAGGGTGACCCCATGTCCAGATCAAATTCACGTAAAGCATTGGGCTACCGCCAAGCTCATTAGTGAAGAAATGGAAACCGAAGTAACGGTCTAAAGTAAGCATTGCAAGCGTACCTGTTAATACAGGGAATGATGCAATGATTAATACAGCCGTACACAGTGAAGTCCATGTGAAAATAGGCATGTCCATTAATTTCATGCCAGGTGCACGCATTTTAATGATGGTAACAAAGAAGTTAACACCAGATAAAAGCGTACCTAAACCAGAAACTTGGAGTGCCCAGATATAGTAGTCAACACCGACACCAGGAGAATATTGAATGCCAGATAGAGGAGGGTAAGCCATCCAACCAGTCGCAGCAAATTCACCCAATACAAGTGAAACCATCATCAAACCAGCAGCGCCTGCGAATAACCAGAAACTTAAAGAGTTTAATAATGGGAATGCAACGTCACGAGCACCGATTTGTAATGGTACTGAGATGTTCATCATACCGACAACGAGACCCATCGCTACGAAGAAGATCATGATTACACCATGAGCGGTGAAAATCTGGTCGTAGTGGTCAGGATGTAAGTAACCTTCACCACCGCCTTTCGCGAGGAAAAGTTGTAAACGCATCATGATCGCATCGGCGAAACCACGCAAAAGCATGACTACTGATACGATGATATACATGATACCAATTTTCTTATGGTCTACTGATGTAAACCACTCGTTCCATAAGTATCCCCATTTTTTGAAATAGGTAATACCGCCAACAACTGCAATTCCACCAAGTGCCATAAGGACCATGGTGACAAGTACAATTGGCTCTGTCGGGATAGAGTCCCAACCCAGTTTACCAAAAATCATATCCATGTCTTATTCCCCTTGAGCAGCGTGTTCAGCTGCAGCATGAGTTTCTGCTGTTGCATGTCCAGCAGAGTGGTCAGCACCGTGATAGTTACTCATATAGCGGTTGATGATTGTTTCAAACAACTTAGGCTCAACAGAAGAGTAATAAGTCACAGGGTGTGGCTTAGTCGGGAACGGTTTCATTGCTTCAGCTTTAGCAAGTGCTTCTTCATCACCAGCAGCTTTAGCACGATTCACTAAATGCTCGATCTGATGCTTAGAACGATCACCATCTTTAAGCGTTGCTAACTCAGCTTGGTCAAGTGTACCTTTTTGAATTGCTTCAGCATTGATACTTGTACCATTACCAGCTTTAACAGCTTCTACCCATTTTGCAAATTCAGCTTCAGTTACGCTGTGTGCTTTAAAGCGCATTTGAGAGAAACCGTAACCTGAATAGTTTGCTGAGAAACCACGGAAAACACCTGGTTCATCTGCTAACAAGTGAAGGTGAGTTTGCATACCCGCCATTGCATAGATCTGACCACCTAACTGTGGGATGAAGAACGAGTTCATCGTAAAGTTAGAAGTAATCTTAAAGCTTACAGGCGTTTTTTCTGGGAAGCGTACTTCGTTTACCGTTGCAATGTTTTGCTCAGGATAGATAAAAATCCATTTAAACTGTTCAGCGACAGCTTGAATAGTTAATGGTGCTTTATCTGATTCTAACGGACGGTAAGGGTCGTACTTGTGGGAACCCCACCAAGTTAACCAAGCTAAAATACCAATAATAATGACAGGAACACCCCAAACAACGATCTCAATTGTCGTAGAGTGTGCCCAAGTAGGTTTATAGTCTGCATCTTTATTCGATGCGCGATATTGCCAACCAAACCATAATGCCATAACGATTGATGGAATCACCACCAATAGCATTAGATAGATCGCAGTCATCATCAGGCTACTTTGACCTTGACCAACTGGACCTTTATTGTTTAGAAGTACCATATCACCACCACACCCAGTTAAGAGTGCAGCCATCGTTGATAAAGACAATACAGCTAAAATCGTTTGTCTCATTTTACAACCTCGGTGAAGAGTCCCATTCCCTAATTTAAATTATGGGATAGCGATTAAAGTGTCGCATGATTGATAAGAATTTTTTGTGAAATGCTTAGCAATCATGCGACACCGCTACGTTGTCGGGCATTATGCCTCATATTGAAAAACTAAGCTACATCTAACACAGTCAGAAATACTTGTTTTAAAACCTGATTTATTTTGTAGGAATTGTTGTTGAAATGTATATTTTTTCTATAAATATCAATTTTATAGAGCAAAAAAGAGGAGTAAATCCTCTTTTGCTTAGTTAATTAAAAATTATTGCTTTACGACCTTAGTTTTTGCCAATTTATCATGCAAAGTTTGGCGATTTTTATTAAATGCAAAGAAAGCATAGTCGATAATGGTAATAAATGGCATAAACAATAAATTCAGAATGATAAATAAAGCACTTCTCAACCAAAAAGCTCTAATCGTATTGACTGCCGTATGTGTTTCAGCATCTACGATTTTAATTTTGGTTATTTTTTTACCAATGCTTTGTCCTGACTTCGCAATTAAAAAAGCTTGTAGCATCAGCATTAGGATCAAATAAACAAAAATACTCATCCATGCTTCATTTGGAATAAGCTGCATAAGTTGATGCTGCAACTCAACTGCTTCACTTGAAGCGACTTGGCTTGCTTGTAATTGCTTTTGAATTTTAAATAATTCTGTGTACTGGCTTTCGTTAAAGAAAAAAGATGGTATAGCGGCCATTGGAAGCCAAAGTGTTAAGTCAATCACCTTAGCGAGTGCACGAGAATGAAATGAGGCGAGTTCAGATATTTTTTGTTCAACTTTAATTTTAAAAGTTGACTGCTCAGTTTGATTGTTAATTTGATGATTGAATGATGAATAACCTACAGGTTCGTAGACAAGTTTTCCTTGAGTGAGTTCGCCAAGAGTTTTCCATTCACTCATACCTTCGTGCCAAACCAAGTCTGTAAGTAATACTTGTTGGCTAGAAAGCATTTGGTTCAGTTGGTCTAAACTATAAGGTCCAGCTTGTTGGTTATTACGAGCCAAGTAAATTTGCATAATTAAAAATTCTCAATGACTAAAGATGAAAAAAGACCCTACGAAAGGGTCTTTTTTAAAAAAGACTAGGCTTTCTTGATTTGTTCTTCAGCAAGGAAGAACCAAGTATCAAGCACTGAGTCAGGGTTAAGTGACACAGATTCAATACCTTGTTCCATGAGCCATTTAGCAAGGTCAGGGTGGTCTGAAGGACCTTGACCACAAATACCAACGTATTTCCCTGCTTTACGGCATGCATGAATTGCCATAGAAAGAAGGGCTTTAACCGCTGGATCACGCTCATCAAATAAGTGAGATACGATACCAGAATCACGGTCAAGACCAAGTGTTAATTGTGTTAAGTCATTTGAACCAATTGAAAAACCATCGAAATGTTCAAGGAACTGCTCAGCCAATAAAGCATTGGTTGGAAGCTCACACATCATGATGATTTTTAGACCATTTTCACCACGTTTTAAACCATTTTGAGCAAGCAACTCAATCACACGTTTTGCTTCAGACACTGTACGCACGAATGGGATCATGATTTGAATATTGGTTAAACCCATTTCATCACGGGCTTTCTTCAAAGCACGGCACTCAAGCTCAAAACAGTCACGGAAGTTGTCAGATACGTAACGACTCGCACCTCGGAAGCCCAACATTGGGTTTTCTTCTTCTGGCTCGTATAATTTACCGCCAATTAAGTTCGCATATTCATTTGATTTAAAGTCAGACATACGAACGATGACTGGTTTTTCAGCAAATGCAGCTGCAAGTGTTGAAATACCTTCAACTAACTTTTCTACATAGAATTCGATTGGCGAAGAATAACCAGATGTACGTGTCATTACAGCAGCACGTGTTTCACGTGGTAGGCTGTCAATATTGAGAAGCGCTTTAGGATGTACACCGATCATACGGTTAATGATGAATTCAAGACGTGCAAGACCAATCCCTTCATTTGGAATTTGAGCAAAGTCAAATGCACGGTCTGGATTACCAACATTCATCATGATCTTAAATGGAAGTTTTGGCATTGAGTGAATTGAGTTGCGTTGAACCTCAAAATCTAATGCGCCTTCATAGATAAAGCCTGTATCACCTTCAGCACAAGAAACAGTGACTTCTTGACCATCAGTTAATACTTCTGTTGCATTACCACAACCCACGATTGCTGGTACACCTAACTCACGTGCAATGATTGCAGCGTGACAAGTACGACCACCACGATTGGTCACAATCGCTGCAGCACGTTTCATTACTGGCTCCCAATCTGGGTCAGTCATATCTGATACAAGTACATCACCGTCTTGTACTTTATCCATTTCTTTAATCGAAGTTACGACACGAACTTTGCCCGAACCGATACGTTGACCAATTGAGCGACCTTCACAGATGACTGTGCCACGTTGTTTTAATAGGTAACGTTCCATTGTGCCGACATTTTGACGGCTTTTAACAGTTTCAGGACGTGCTTGAACGATGTAAATTTGACCATCATCACCATCTTTCGCCCATTCGATGTCCATTGGCGAACCGTAATGTTGTTCAATAATCAATGCTTGTTTAGCAAGTTCATGTAATTCATGATCATTTAATGCAAACTGTTGACGCTCTGGTTTTTCAACATCAACCACAACCACGGATTTACCTGCTGCGCCTTCTTCACCATAAATCATTTTCTGGTGTTTAGAACCAAGGTTACGACGTAAAACTGAATGTTTACCAGCATTTAAAAGTGGTTTAGATAGGTAGAATTCGTCAGGGTTTACAGCACCTTGCACAACCATTTCACCCAAACCGTATGATGCAGTAATAAATACCACATCACGGAAACCAGATTCTGTGTCGAGTGTAAACATTACACCTGCAGCTCCAGTCTCTGAACGAACCATTCGTTGTACACCCGCAGATAGGGCAACAACACTGTGTTCAAAACCTTGGTGTACACGGTAAGCGATGGCACGATCATTATAAAGCGAAGCAAAAACTTCTTTAATCGCGATCAGAACGTTATCAATTCCGCGAATATTTAAGAAAGTTTCTTGTTGTCCTGCAAAAGAAGCATCAGGTAAATCTTCTGCAGTCGCAGAAGAACGTACAGCAACAGCGATGTCTGGATTACCGTTTGAAAGTGCTGTAAACGCGTCACGAATTTCTTGTTCTAAATTAGCAGTAAGTGGAGTATCAACGATCCATTTACGGATTTTAGCGCCTGTCTCTATAAGTGCGTTTACATCATCAACATTTAGCTGCTCAAGTTCAGCCTGAATTCGAGCATTTAAGCCGCTTTGATCCAAGAACTCACGATAGGCAGCAGCAGTTGTTGCAAAGCCACCAGGTACCGATACACCAGCATTGGATAAATGGCTGATCATTTCACCCAAAGATGAGTTTTTCCCACCTACGAGTTCGACATCGTGTTTCCCTAATTTTTCCAGACCGATTACGCGCGCTTCCAAAGTATTTACTCCACTTTTTTTGCAGTATGAATGACCATCATTGGTATGAAATTATACGAATGTGCTTAGATTTAGTATTTTACTAAGCGACAGTCATGTTAGATGAGTTTACTATAAAGATTATAGAGCACTAAGACAAATGTTTAAGGAGAATTTTGATGCCCGAAAGTAAACAAATTAAACGGAGTGTATTTTTTATTTCGGATGGTACTGCAATTACCGCAGAAACCCTTGGACATTCACTACTTGCGCAATTTCCGAATGTCGATTTTGATATTCATATTATGCCTTATATTACCACTGAAGAAGCTGCAATGAATGTGGTTGTTGACATCAATGGATGCCAATCAAGAGATGGATGTTTACCACTTGTTTTTGACACATTGGTAGACCCACATGTCCGTGAAATTATTAATACAGCTAAAGCCGTAAATTTGGATGTTTTCGAGGGATTGATTAGTAAACTTGAGCAAGAGTTGGGGACACCACCGACAACTTTAGTTGGACAGACCCATGCTGTAACAGATTCTGAATCTTATAAGGCTCGTATTGATGCAGTACATTTTGCATTAGACAATGATGATGGTGCTCGAACTCGTCATTATGATAAAGCTGACTTGATTTTAGTTGGCGTTTCTCGGTCTGGAAAAACACCGACCTCAATTTATTTATCATTACAGTTTGGAATTCGTGTTGCGAACTATCCTTTAACTGAGGAAGATTTAGACGATAATCGTCTACCTGCTGTGCTACGAGCACATAAAAATAAGCTCTTTGGTTTAATGATTGATGCTGAGCGGTTGGTCGCTATTCGTAGCGAACGAAAGGCGAATAGTCGTTATGCAAGTTTTAGTCAGTGCCAAATGGAATTACGTGCCATTGAGGGTATTTATATTTCTGAAGGTATTAAGTATTTGAACGTCACTGAAATGTCGATTGAAGAAATTTCAACGCGTATTTTACAGTTGACTGGTTTAAAACGTCGTATTGGATAATTGTGCCATTCAAAAAGCGTAGAATTTTCTACGTTTTTTGAAGAATCCAATCCACAGGAAATAATAATGAAAAAAATTCTATTTTTATTGCCGTTAATTTTAATTTCAGAAACACACGCAGAAACGTTAGCTCAATTTGAGAAAAAATTAATTCAACACTATACGCAAAAAGACTTCTACGAAGTGAATCAAACGATTGAGTCAGAAATAGTTGCAAAAATAGAAAGTGATTCTAGAAGTTTTAATTATACTTTTCCTACATTTCAAGACCAATATAATCTACGTATTCATTATTCACCTGATAAACGTTTAAAGTTTTATACTTTCGATGTGGGAAGTGGAGGTACTATGGGGGAATATTCTTCTTATGTGCAAACTCAAAATGAACGGAGATTTACTTTAACGCCTATAGATACGGGCTTTATCTTAGATGTAAAACAATCTGATTTCGTTAAACAACCTATTTATTTGGTTGAGAATTATTATAAAGGGAGTAGTTGTATTGGAGCTTATGCAATTCATGCGTTTCAACCTATTAAGACAGGGAGAATTCAGCCGATAAGAATTTTTCAGACAAAGACAGCAAAATTTGATCACATCAAAGTCGATTTTGACTGTAAAAATCACGAAGGACCGAGTGATATACCTGATTATATTCGAATGGATAAGAATTTGAATAATATTGATATTATGTTGTTAGATAAAAATTATAAACCACAAGAGAAATATTTACGCTATATGAAAACTAATACTTCTTATAAATATATTGGTCCAGTACTTTAAATTTATTAGATTTTATCAAGTACCCATATGATTTGTACTATCTAAATTTTATAAGGTAGTTCAAACCGCAATAAGATAAATTATCTCAATTAGTGAATTTCTCCGACTATGGAATAGTTGTTTTAAATTTACTAAAGATGTGTATAATGCTCTCCACTTGTTGGCTTTGCTCTGATCTAAGGGTCTCGGTGAGTCAAAAGAAATGGTCTGTTGTGGTATTGATCTGCGAGTGTTATCACTCTGCTTTCCTCATATTGAGAGTGATCAATTGCGATAACAGCTTAAGCCTTTCTTACTAAATAGGAGCATCGACCATGCGCGCCGATATTCACCCTAAATACGAAAAATTAGTTGCTACTTGCTCATGCGGTAACGTAATCGAAACTCGTTCTGCACTTGGTAAAGAAACTCTTTATCTTGACGTATGTTCAGCTTGCCACCCATTCTATACTGGTAAACAAAAGAATGTGGATACTGGTGGTCGTATCGACAAATTCAAACAACGTTTCTCTGGTATGTCACGTTCTATCAAACGTTAATATCGAGAAAACAAAAAACGGGCGATATGCCCGTTTTTTTTTGCTTCAGTTTTATTAAGGTATTTTGAAATCGATTGTGTACAAGACCTTATTGGTCTTGTACGTCAGTTAAGCGATCAAGTTTCTTTTGGAAGTAGTTACCTTGCAAGAAGCGGGCTTCGACATTCCATGCATTCGCAAACAAACTCATGTCATTGAGTTCGGTGAGTACAATCTCAACTTGCTTTTGAGCAATAAAATGAAGAATTTTCTCTTGTAGAATTGCCATTTCTTTTTCAGATCCTAGCATTTTCGCCAATTTGCGATGGAAGCTTAAATACTGCGTGTCGATCTGTTGAAGAATTGAGTCACTATAAAGAGAATCACCAAACTTACGAATAGAGATCTCAGCACCGTGTTGACGAAGTGATGCAATCAGAGGTTGAGCCTGTGATAAATTTTGCTGAAGAGCTTGCTCTGAGAATTGCAGAATTAAAGGATGAGCTTGTTTGCTTCCAATAATTGTTAATAATTTAGCAACCAATTCAGATAATTTTCTGTCATTCAATAAAATATGATGATTCAGATTAATAATTAATTTAGCTTTTGGATATTGGGTAATGAAGTTATGTAATTGTTTACAAGCTTCTACTAATACCCAACGGTCTAACTGGGCTGATAATTCATGATCATCTTTTAGATCACTAAGATCCATCAAGTCTAACCATTGATTATTATGAATAATACCGCCAGATACTTCATAGGTATGAGTGAATTGATCTTGTTTATCATAAAGCTGCTGATATTTTAGATGTATATCACCCTTATCTAATTTGTTTCTGAGCTCTTGTAAAAGATTGACTTCCATCGACATTGAAATTTTATCAGTTGTAAGACTAATATCACTGTCAATGGATGGATTTTTCAATAGTGGTAGTGCATGCGTAAATGCTTGGGAAATAATTTTCTCAAAATTAGCATCATCTAATATTTGTTGGTCCAGTTCTTGATAACCCAGTTTTAAATGTAATGGGAAAGTGTGGTTTTCAGTGACCAATAACTGAGGTTTTTGTAAACCATTCAAACCAATAAGCAAAGAGTTTAAAACTGTTTTTGATTCAGCCTGAATCAGCCCAACATACAAAGCCGTTTCTATTTGATAAATTGGAACATTGACTTGTTCTTTAATGAAATTTGCAATATTTGAAAAATAAGCTTTAGTTCCACGCCAGTCCGTTTGAAAAACTTCGTTTGGACAATTATTCAGGCTAAATAAGATTAGCGCATTTGCATTGGCTGGGTGATTTGCTAAATTGCGATTAATTTGTTGCAGTGCTGAAGTGATACCAGAGGCTTTTTCAGTTTGTACTGAAGTAGTCGTGGCAGTTGCTGCTGAAACAACAGTTGATGATGATTCACATTCAATATTCAGTTGTATTTCATCATCATTACCAGAGGGTAAGAACTCAACATGTAAAGGATTATTCTTAACCATTGGATTTTGGGTGCGAATTTCAAAGCGTGCTTGTTCGAATAAGCCTTGGGAAATTCTTTTAAAGCGTAATTTAAACTGGCCTAAATCTTCAGGTTGTAAAATATCAAGTATTGGTAAGCCAATGACGTCGTCTTCGCTGTCGAAACCAAATAGGTGAGCATATTCAGCATTCGCTTTGATATGAATACCTTCTTGTAGAATTGCAACTGCTTTATGTGTTTCAGCAACAAGTGATTGGGCTTGTGTTTGAGCTGCCTCTAATTCGGTAAGTAAACGGTGCTCTGCTTGTACTAAACGACTGAATGAAAGTGATCTAATAATACTTATATAAAATTCTTCTGGCGCCTTTAAGTTCACAACATCATAAATACCTTTATGAATGTAATTTTGATATAGCGCTGAATTATAGTCATCTGGCTCAAGCAGTAGAATGGGTAAACTTGGTTGTGCTGATGCATGAATAAGAGAAAGCGTTTGTTCGATTTTTAGATCGTAAGCACGTCCAAAAATTACAATATCCCAAGGCAAATTCAGTTGTTTTTCAAAAGTTTTTAAATCATCAAGTAAAATAGCCTGTACTTGATGTTCTTGCTGCGCAAAAAGCTCTAAAACTTGATTATACCTTAATTGGTTATCATCAATAATGAGTAAGCGCGTTTCAGTTCGTTTCAACTTTTTAGAGAGTAAAGAATTTCTCACTTCAATGCTTCCCATAAATCTTGGTCATTTGTATCCATATTTTTTTGCGCAATAAATTTATTAAGAACAGGTTGTTCTTCTTCATTAAGTAGTTCAAAGTCGAATTGAACAAAACTTTGGGTAATTAGTTGTGCAGTCAACAGATACACTTTTACTTCCTCTTTCCCTAATCTCAAATGAACAGCTTGCTGTTCGCGAAAAATTTGCGAGCCTGGCAAAATTATTGTTGTTTTAGTTTCATCTAAATTTTGATTTTTTAAAATAAGCGCAGGGTGATAATTACTAATATGACGATCTGCTTGTACACGAACTGCACAAGGGAAAATTTCTTGCGCTAAAACCTCTAAGCCTAATTCTAAACTTTTTTCACTTGATTGCTTTAACCAACGAATTACACCGCCGCGCCAATGCCCGTGAGAGGTTTCTTTTACAAGAATATATTCACCTGTTCTTAGATTTTTTGGCGCTTCTGCTGACCATTTAATTCGATAACCATTGACACTAATATCTAAAATATCTGCTTGATAAATTGCTTTATTTTCTCGGCTTAAACGCTGGATTGAGGATTCTTGATTGCCAGAAGAATCTTTTTTATCCCAAGTTGATAAAAATTTTGATTCGCTTTGTAGTCCATACCCGTGTTCTAAGAGTAATGTTTCACCAAAGTTTTTTGCTTTGGATAAATAGAAGTGAGCCGTTAAGAGTCCAAAACAAATATGTAGCTGAGCTGAATATTCATAGCGTTCATGGCGACGTTCTGCCGTAGATCCTAAAATCGTCTGAACGTGGAATTTTAGAGCGGGTGTGAGATAAATCTTTTCATTCTTAGAAATATATTCAGCATTTTTATGTAATGTTGCTGTCACATGATCAAGTAAACCATTTGTACTAATAAAGATATTAGGATTAAATCCTGAACTTTGTTTTTTGTTATATATTGGTGGATGATCTTTAGTTGTATCAACAACGTATTTAGTTAAATCAGTCTCTTTAGATAAGAGCTGTAGCATTTTGGCCCAGTCAAAACTGCATTGAAACAGGGCTTGAATTTCTGTTTGACGAATTTGATTAGTATTAAAAATATCCATTAAAATTAATTGAGCATAAGCCTGAGCAATGTTATTCAGGCTATTTGGCTTAGTTTGCGCCTGTTCGATAGTCACATGATGATACTTATGTGTCACTGCTGCATCGTACAATTGATGTGCAATGAGCCACTGTCCTGCAACAGGTTCACTATATAACATGTGTTGTTGATAGAGAAGCTGCGTAAGTTGTTGTAATGCTTGGAAGGTTGCAAGTGTTCTAGCAGTATGTAAATTTTTCTTTTGGTTCAGTGCAAAAATAGAAAATTTTTGATTTTCCAATTGTTCGCTACTGCGACGAACAATATTGATATAAATAGCCGCAAAATAGCAGCGTAACAGCATTGCCAGTTCAATAATGTGCTCATTACGATCTGAACTGATTACACCCTGATTAAAAAAGTTTTTTTCTAAGCTGCCTAAGATATTTTCAATCGTTGGGTGTAAAGTCTGAATGAGATCAAAACGTAATGTTTCTGAACAATCTAATTCACAAAGCTCTAATAAGGCTGCAAACAATGCTTTTGAAGTATCACCCAACTGCATGATTGAGAGGGTTGAAATCCATTCTGTTAAACTTTTTGCGTTTGCATCACAAAAACTGAGTTTATCCCGTCTTAAAACAGTGGGAATTTGAAAAATATCCGAAAATGCATTATTCATCATTGTAATCAATCTCAGAACGTTTGAACCCCAAAAAGCGGTGTTTTATTTTTTTCGCCCGCAATTTCCCTGACGAGTTTTGGAACTAAATATCCAGGTAAACTCGCTAATACATCACTGTATATATGATCTATCTCTGAAGATCTTAAGTCAAAATGTTGAGCACCTTTTACTTTATCCAATACATGTAAGTAATAGGGCATAACCCTCGCTTCAAATAGTCGATAACTTAGATCAGTCAAAGCTGCTGCAGAGTCATTCACACCTTTAAGTAAAACTGCCTGATTTAACACAGTAATATGATGTAATGATAACTGTAATAGCTTTGAACACGTGAAATCATCAAGTTCTGAAGCATGATTTGAGTGTATCACTACTACAATGCGTAGCCTACTGTTTTTTAAAATAGAAATAAGCTCTTCATCGATACGATTGGGAATAACAACAGGAACTCGTGAATGGATTCTCAATATTTTGAGTTGGGGTAAAGATTCTAATCGCTCTATCCAAAGTGCTATTTTTCGATTAGATAAAGTTAAAGGATCACCCCCACTGAGAATGATTTCATTGATGGCAGGGTTGTCCTCAATATATTGCTTTATATTTAGCCAATCATCATTTTTAGGTAAATTTTCTTGATATGGAAAATGGCGGCGGAAACAATAACGGCAGTGAATTGCGCATGCACCTGTTAAGGTCAGTAAAAAGCGAGACTGGTATTTGTGTAAGACACCAGCCATTTGATTGGCTGCTTCCTCACCTAATGGGTCAGTAACAAATTCAGGATGTTCTTCAAGTTCAAGATGGTGTGGTAAAACCTGTAATAGCAAAGGATCAAATGGATCCCCAATGTGCATTTTTCCGACGAATGCACGTGGAACACGTAATTTAAACTGTTCAGAGGCAAGTATTGCCCCTGATAATAATTGCTTGGTCGATAATTCAAGCAGATTTAACAGCTCTAAAGGATCAGTAATTAGATCACTGAGTTGTGATTGCCAGTTTTGCTCTTGATGTAAATAGTTTATCATGCCATACGTTAAAATAGTGATAGCCTAAGCTGTGCGCGTAGTCTAGCACTAATAGATTTGAGTTTTAAGTTTGGAGTGAGCCTTTCATGGCCTATTATTCTACAAATGATTTTAAAGCAGGCCTTAAGGTTATGCTTGATGGCAACCCATGTTCAATCATGGAAAATGAATATGTAAAACCAGGTAAAGGTCAAGCATTTAACCGTGTGAAATTACGTAACCTTCGCTCAGGTAAAGTATTAGAAAAAACTTTCAAATCAGGTGACTCTTTAGAAGCGGCTGATATTGTTGAAGTTGAAATGGATTATCTTTACAACGATGGTGAAATGTGGAATTTCATGGATCCAGTATCTTTCGAGCAAATCGCTGCTGACAAAACTGCAATGGGCGATGCTGCGAAATGGTTAAAAGATGATTCTAATGAAAAATGTACGATTATGTTGTTCAATGGTGTGCCTTTAAACGTTAATCCACCAAACTTTGTGGTGTTGAAAATCGTTGAAACTGATCCAGGTGTACGTGGTGATACTTCTGGCGGTGGCGGTAAGCCAGCGAAACTTGAAACAGGTGCAGTAGTACGTGTTCCATTATTCGTTCAGCAAGAAGAAAGTGTTCGTGTTGATACGCGTACAGGTGATTACCTAGAGCGCGCATAATCGTAAATGAGTAGCAATGCTACGTAAGCTATACGATTATCGAAGGGATGATTAAACAATCATCCCTTTTTTTATGCCAAAGTATTAGATAAATCATTTTTAATAACAGATAGACTTACAAAGATATTTCTTCTAAAGAATATAGACAGGGAAATCCAAAACTACAGCTTATGTATTTGAGAGGTTCTGAATGGAGACAGTACAAGCAAAGTCGACGCTATCCTCAAAAATTCTGTGGAGTTTAGTTGCCATCATTGGTGCAATTTCATTTGGAATTTTGGCGGTAAGTCGTGGAGAGCATGTCAATGCGGTTTGGCTCGTTCTTGCCGCAGTTTGTGTTTATAGCATTGCATATCGGTTCTACAGTTTATTTATTGCAACAAAAGTCTTTGAATTAAATCCTAAACGCTTAACACCAGCACATCGTTTGAATGATGGTCTGGATTATGTGCCCACCAATAAATACGTTTTATTTGGACATCATTTTGCTGCTATCGCAGGTGCAGGGCCTTTGGTTGGGCCAATTCTTGCAGCGCAAATGGGTTACTTACCAGGCACCATCTGGCTTTTGGTCGGTGTGGTGATTGCAGGTGCGGTACAAGATTTTCTGGTGCTATTTATTTCAACTCGGCGTGATGGTCGCTCTTTGGGTGAAATGGCAAAGCAGGAGTTAGGTACTTTCGCAGGCGTGATTGTGATGTTGGGTACGCTCGGTGTCATGATTATTATCCTTGCGGTACTTGCATTGGTTGTCGTAAAAGCTTTGGCGCATAGTCCGTGGGGGGTGTTCAGTATCGCAGCAACCATCCCAATTGCATTATTCATGGGCATATACATGCGTTATCTACGCCCAGGGAAAATTGCTGAGGTTTCGATTATTGGTTTTGTGCTAATGATGGCGGCGATTGTCTTTGGTGGTGATGTAGCAAAAGACCCTTACTGGGGGCAATTGTTCACCTTAACTGGAACTCAACTGACTTGGGCACTTATCATTTATGGCTTTATTGCGTCAGTATTGCCTGTGTGGTTATTGCTAGCACCTCGTGACTATCTGTCAACCTTCCTTAAAATTGGTGTAATTGCAGGTCTGGCGATTGGAATTATCTTTGCGATGCCCGAACTCAAAATGCCTGCGGTGACTCATTTTGTTGATGGTACAGGTCCAGTATTTGCGGGTAGCTTATTTCCATTTCTATTTATTACTATTGCTTGTGGGGCAATTTCTGGTTTCCATGCCTTGGTATCTTCAGGGACAACACCAAAGCTGGTTGATAATGAAGTCAATATTCGTATGATCGGTTATGGCGGCATGTTGATGGAATCATTTGTCGGTATCATGGCAATGATCTGCGCAACCGTACTTGATCCGGGAATTTATTTTGCGATTAATGCGCCTGCTGCCGTCTTAGGTACAAATGTTGATACTGCGGCGGAAGCGGTAAGAAATCTTGGTTTTGTGGTCAGTCCTGAAATGCTTACCGTATTAGCACAAGAAGTAGGTGAAAGTTCAATCCTTTCTCGTACTGGTGGAGCGCCAACTTTTGCGATTGGTATGGCTCATATCATTTCAGAGATTTTCAATAGTCGTGCAATGATGGCATTTTGGTATCACTTTGCCATTTTATTTGAAGCATTATTTATTTTGACTGCAGTGGATGCGGGAACACGTGCTTGTCGCTTCATGGTACAGGATACCGTCGGGATTGTTGTGCCTGCTGTAAAACAATCTGGATCATTTTTTGGAAATCTAGTCGGAACTTTTGTTGCGGTTGCAGGATGGGGTTTCTTCGTTTATCAAGGCGTAGTCGACCCTCTTGGTGGTATTAATTCTTTATGGCCATTATTTGGAATTGGAAATCAAATTCTCGCTTCAATGGCATTGATCTTGGGCACGGTTATTTTATTCAAGATGAAGAAAGAGAAGTATGTTTGGGTAACGATTGTTCCAACGATTTTTCTATTTATTACTTCCATGACAGCGGGCTGGCAAAAGATTTTTCATGAAAATCCGAAGATTGGCTTCCTTGCTCAAGCGAATCGTTTCTCTGATGCAATTGCACGTGGAGATGTTCTTGCACCTGCGAAGTCAGTTGCTGAAATGCAGACGATTGTATTGTCGAATCAGATTAATGCAGTACTTTGTGGATTCTTTATGATTGTTGCAATTGTTATGATTATTGCTTCAATCGGAATTATTCGTCGTGCTTTACAAAGCCCTGTTCCAACAGTACATGAAGCACCTGCCGTATTTACTGAAACTGCAATGACAGCAGAAACAGTGAGGGGAGAGTCGTGATGGATTTTAAAATCGCTCGGCAAGGACGTGCTGTGATTGTGAAGATTATTAAATTCACTATCATGTCGCAAAAACACTTACTTTTATCTCCGAAGAATTGGTCTCGTATTGCAACTTTATGGCAAAACTTGCAAAAAAGTTTTCGTTTGATGGTGGGTGTGCCTGATTATGAAAACTATATAAAGCATATGCAGGCACATCATCCAGATTTAACGCCAATGGATGCTAAGACTTTTTATCGTCATTGTATCGATGCGCGTTATCCATCATCAGGTGGGAATTTGAAAAAATGTCCTTGCTAGAAGTCATTTGATTTCTTTGAAAAAAAACTAAAACAGTGTATGTTGAATCATGCACTGTTTTAGTTTGGGGATTGCGTTATGTGGGGCATGGAAAAAGCTTCTATTCAAGAAAAACAACAAAAAAATCAAGAAGTAGAGCAAAATATTAAAAATTTTACTCAGAAAATCGAACGTTTTTTGGTTGAAGTGAATCAACTTATTTTAGATAAACCACAACAAACTAAATTAGCGCTGACCTGTTTGTTGGCAGGTGGGCATGTACTGTTTGAAGATTTACCAGGATTAGGTAAAACGACTCTAGCCAGTGCTTTGGCTCGTCTAGCAGGACTACATTTTCAGCGGATTCAATTTACCAATGACATGTTGGCTAGTGATGTCATTGGAATCAATATTTTTAATCAAAAAGAACATTTATTTGAGTTCAAGAAAGGGCCTATTTTTACTCAGATTTTATTGGCAGATGAGATCAATCGTTGTAGTCCAAAAACACAGAGTGCATTACTTGAAGCTATGGAAGAAGGAGCAGTCACTGTTGATGGAACACATTATGACTTACCGCAACCATTTTGGGTATTAGCAACGCAGAATCCACTATTTCAAAGTGGAACTTATGCTTTGCCTGAGTCACAACTTGACCGTTTCTTGATGCGTTTATCGCTTGGTTATCCATCTCGCCAAGCAGAAAAACTACTGTTACAGCAAAGCTCACGTCAGGTTTTAATTCATCAATTAGAAGCGGTATTTACGCAAGTTGATATTTTGCAATTACGTGAATTGGCAAAACAGGTTTTTTTAAGTGATGCTGTACTCAATTATATTTTAGATTTGGCTGCTGAAACACGTAAACAACGGCATGGCTTATCAACGCGTGGAGTATTGGCATTAAAAGCTGCTGCACAAGCTTATGCACTGGTTGAAGGTCGTAGTTTTGTGACTACTGATGATGTGCAAACTGTTTTTGTTGCCGTGGTTGCTCATCGTTTAAGTTTAGGCGAAATAGAGGTAAAACAAATTTTGCAATCGGTTGATGTCTTATAGTTGAGATTGGCTTATGCAAAGGATTCAGCAGTGGATTGCTAAACGCTTTCAGGTTAATGGGACTAAAACCCTGTTACAGAAAGATGTTTTGGTTTTTATTTATAAGCAAGGTTTTCTATATCTCGTTCTGATTCTAATTACTTTTATTGCAGGGATTAACTATGCAAATAATTTGATTTTAGGTTTTTGTTTTCTAATCAGTGCAATTTTATGTATCAGTTTTTACCTCACATTCAAGCAATTGCATGTTTTACAAATTGATCTGATTGCAGCTGAAGTTGGGCAAGTCGATAAGCCTTTAATTCTAAAACTTCGCTTTAATCAGCCATTGGTAATGACCCGATATTTACGTATTCATTGGCTGCAACAAGAACAATTAGTTTATTTAGATCAGCAACAACAGACCTTAGAGCTGGCTTTTTTTCCGAAGCAGCGTGGTTTATTTGAATTTGGTGCGATAAAAATTTATTCTACCTATCCTTTAGGTTTGGTGCGAGCGTGGACTTATTTATATCCAAAACAAAAAGTGTGGATTGCACCTAAAGCGCATGATTGGCAAAAAGAACATAAAAATCAGCCAACCAATGCCAATGATAGCCTGGATGAATTTAAGGAACTTAGAGCCTTTCAGCAAGGTGATTCTTATCAAAATGTAGCATGGAAGCAAGTTGCTCGAGGACAGGGCTTTTTTATAAAAATGTTTGAGGCTCAAGCCAATCATCAACATTTAGAAATTGATTATCAAAAAATTCCTGCGCAAAGTCATGAAGAAAAATTAAGCTATATGATGGGATTAATTGAGCAATGTGAACAACTTGGTGATGATTATGCATTGATACTGCCGCATGCAAGATTAGAAACTGGTCAGGGGCAGATACAGCTTCTTCAAGCAAAACTTCTACTTGCACAGGCTTAAGATTATGACCAAACAAATCTATTTTTGCATTTTAGCTGTATTGGCATTTGTATTAATTGGGCAAGTGGCTTTTATTCCTGTGACATTGAGTGGGTTGTGGGGCGTTATTTGGCTTATATTAGTATGGCGATATAGAAAACAAAAAATTTCACCATTTCCACGCTTATTTTTAGTTTTTTTCTCTTTATTATCTTTAGGTCTTATTTATTTAAATTATCAAACTTTACTCGGGGTAGAAGCTGGAGTCGCATTTTTAAGTACGTGCTTATTTGCGAAAAGTTTGGAAGCCAAGAATACCCGCGATTTATTGATCGTATTTAACTTTGCCTTATTCGTCAGTGCCAGTCTATTGTTACATAGTCAGGCATTTTGGATGGCTGTTATTGTTTTTTCGGCATTTGTGATGTGTTTGATGGGGTTATATCGGATTCAAACTGGTCTATTTAACCATCATCAATTATCATCAAATCAGTTAAAAAATGATGTTAAACAAATTCTAAAATTTGTCGGAATTGCTACTCCATTCTTTATTATATTATTTATTTTCTTTCCTCGCTTGCCACCACTTTGGGCAATTCCAATTCATAAGAATCAAGCCACTACTGGGATTAGCGATCGTATGTCTCCAGGAGATATTGCACAATTATCACAATCTTCTGCTTTAGCTTTTCGTGTTGTTGCGGATATGAGGCAATTGCCAAATAGACAAGAGTTGTATTGGCGTGCTTTAGTCTTGGATGAATATGATGGTACAACATGGACCAGTAGTTTTTATAATCAGCAAATTAAAAATGTAAATTCAAACTCTAGCAGAGTAGCTTATCAATATTTAGCTGCTGATGAGCAAGCAAATTGGATCATGGGGTTGGAATATTCCATTCCACAAGAACGTTATTTACAATTGTATCAAGATGATAGTATACGTCCATTAAAGCTGATTAAACGTAATCAACCCATACAAATGTTTTGGTTAGGACAAGCATCAACATCCTCTATTTTGTTATCGCCACGTCAAATTGAATTTAGTACTCGATTTGATGAAGATCGCGATGAGAAAGCACAAAAATTAGCCCATCAACTGTTTGAACAAAGTCAGCGGCTGCCTGAAAAATATATTAAAACTGTGATGAATTGGTATAGAAAGAATAACTTCGTTTATACGCTGACCCCAGGAACATTAAGTGGGGATCGTATAGATCAATTTTTATTTTCTAGTCGAAAGGGTTTCTGTGAACATTATGCATCTAGTTTCGTGATGCTGATGCGCTATGCAGGGATTCCTGCCAGAGTTGTGACAGGTTATCAAGGTGGACAGTTTGCATTAGATGGAGAAAGTTGGGAGGTTCGTCAACTTGATGCACATGCGTGGAGTGAGGTTTATCTGCATGGTCAATGGAAAAGAATCGATCCTACAGCAATGATTGCACCACAACGTATAGATGCTGGAATGCAGAATTATATGGCGGAGGATCAGCAAGTTTGGGGAGATGCGCAGGCACAAGCATGGCGTTTACAACAATTTAAATTTCTGAAAAACATGCGTGTTTGGAGTGACTATTTAAGTTATCAATGGCAGTCCAAAGTTGTTGGTTATGATGCAGATAAACAAAAAAATTGGTTATCTAAACTAGGCTTTAATTCTAGTTATAGTTATGTGCTGATCTTAATTATTGGTATTGCAGGAATTTTAGCTGTGTATGTTGGTTTTTATTGGTGGAGACAAACTAAGCAGCAAGAATTATATGAGCGTGTTATCACCCAATTTCAAAAGCAATTACCTAAACATTTGCATAAAAGATCAGCGGAAACATTCCAAGTTTGGATGCAACGTTTATCAAGTGTAGATAGTGATCAAAAATCATTTCATCAAGTAGTTGTGTTATATCAAAAAATTGTGTTTTTAGAACAGAATACTCAGCAAAATATTCAAGAATTTAGTAAACTGCTTAAAGTCTGTGCGATCGCAATTAAACAATCTCAAAAAAACTTGTGAAGCTAATTAAAAATGAATATGATGCTCTCATTCTAGGTGTATAGCTCAGTTGGTTAGAGCGCTACGTTGACATCGTAGAGGTCTCCAGTTCGAGTCTGGATATACCTACCAATATATTAAATTTGTATGTCTGTGTATCATGATGTATAAGTTAAAAAGCCCTAAATATCACGTATTTAGGGCTTTTTTATTGCTTTATATATCGTTATATAAAGATACATACCACTGTCCGCCGTGTATCATATGGTGTATCATTGATTAAAACTTAACTCATGATACAAGAATCATATGAAACGAGATACCATTAAAAAAAGACCTTTATCCGACACGACTTTGGCAAATTTAGAACCTGAAAACAAAGATTATCGTGAACGAGATACAGGCGGATTGTATTTTGTAGTCCAAAAGACAGGGAAAAAGTCTTGGCAGTTACGTTATAAAAATGAAAAAGGTACATGGTCATGGAAAGGGATTGGTGGATACCCAAGTGTCAGTGGTGCAACGGCTAGACGTAAGGCAAGTGAGCTATTGGAAAAATTAGCCAATGGTGAAGTCTTAGAAACAAGAAAACATATTAAACAACAGCAACAAGAGATTGAGGGACAAAAGTTTAGTATCTTAATGGCGGAATGGTTGGATACTAGAAAATCGGCTTGGGGTGCAACAACTTTTGATAAAGCGCAAAAATCCATTAATCGACATATTATCCCTGAATTTGGTGAACGAAATTTTGCGGAAATTACCCCTAAAGAATGGTTTGACTTCTTTCGAGGTTTGCAACGTGAATTAAACATCCATACGCAAGTTGAAAAATTAACATCTTATTGCCGTAATGCTTATGACTGGGCGAAATTTCAAGCAAAGATTAATTCTAATCCGATTGATGGGATGACCAAGCATTTAGATAAAAATGATGGTGGCAATATGAAATTTGTTGAAATTGATGAATTGCCCCAGTTAGTTACTGATATACGAAACCATCACCAGCGAAAATTGGCAATTGGTTTGGAATTGATGGTTTTATTATTCCCACGCCCCGTAGAGTTACGGTTTGCGACGTGGGATCAGTTTAATTTTGAAAAGGCGGTTTGGATAAAGCCTGCTGAAATTATGAAAAAAGGTATTGTCCATGCAGTACCGTTACCAAGACAAGCTATTAAATTGTTAAAAGAGTTAGAGCAATATCGAACGGAATCGGATTTGTTGTTTGCAGGTCGAAATAGCCTAAGTGATCCTATATCGGACAATACCTTTAATATGGCTTTGAACCGTATGGGTTATAAGGGGCGACAAAACCCACATGGCTTTAGACATATTGCAAGTACCGCTTTGAATAATCAATTTAGTGATAAAGAGCAAGTGGTAGAAGCATGTTTAGCCCATATGAAAAAGGGGGTAAAAGGTACTTATGATAAAGCGACACATCTTGAAGAACGTGTGGAGATGATGCAATGGTGGGCAGACTATTTAGATAATTTAGTAGAATAATAGGGAGAAATATTGATGCAATTGTTATCAGCTTATGATTGTACTAAATCGACAACATTAGGCTTTAGATCATTACAAATACAAATGACGGATGATTATCAGCATCAAATCACAGCTTTTGACCCTGATGTTATTGTGGCTGAAATTGAATATGAAAATAGTTTGGTTTTATCCATCGCCGTGCAACATTGGTTAGGCTATGGCTTGGTTTATCCTAAATTAGATCAATTGGATATAAGTCAATTACAGCAAAGATACCCCAAAATCATTTTGTTGGATGAAAATAGCCCTGAGCATGATGCTTTTATCCAATATGGGCATTTGGTTTTTGATTGGGAAGAATATCAAGTCGAAACACAAAAGCTAGTTTATCATGCTTATCTTTAATAGCTTTTAAACGACAGTGCAAGTCGCAATATGAACATCTGAACATAATCTTTACTGCCTTTTTGCCTAAAATGTTGTTTAATACAAGCACAAGAAATTTAGGTGTTTTTGGGTAAAAAATGGATCATTCAGTACATAACAAACTTGTGTCTTTTATTTGGTCAATTGCCGATGACTGTTTGCGAGATGTCTATGTACGGGGTAAATATCGTGATGTCATTTTACCTATGGTTGTGTTGCGCCGTTTAGACACATTGCTTGAACCATCTAAGCAACTAGTTTTAGATGAAGTAAATGAACAAACCAATGAACAAGGCTTTATTGAGCTTGATCCTTTGTCATTACAACATGTGTCGGGTTATGTATTTTACAATACATCTAAGTGGACATTAAAAAGCCTTTTTGATACAGCAACCAATAATCAGCAAATTTTATTGGCTAATTTTGAAGATTATTTACGTGGTTTTAGTGACAACGTTAAAGAAATTATTACCCGTTTTAATTTACAAAATCAAATCCGTCATATGGCAAACAAAGACGTTTTGTTGGATGTTTTGGAAAAATTTGTATCACCTAAAATCAATTTAAGCCCGTTTGATACAACTGACCCTGATGGTTATAAGTTGGCAGGATTGTCCAACTTAGGCATGGGGTACGTTTTTGAAGAGCTAATCCGTAAATTTAACGAAGAAAATAATGAAGAAGCGGGCGAGCATTTTACACCACGTGAAGTCATTGAACTTATGACCCATTTGGTTTTTGATCCAATTAAAGACCAAATACCATATGCTTTATCTGTATATGATCCTGCTTGCGGTAGTGGTGGGATGTTGACCGAATCACAAAACTTTATTGAAGCACGCTACGGAGAAAATGTAGATCGTGACATTTTTCTTTATGGTAAAGAAATTAACGACGAAACTTACGCTATTTGTAAGTCAGATATGATGATCAAGGGGAATAACCCTGAAAACATCCGTGTCGGGTCTACTTTATCAACAGATGAGTTTGCGTCGACCCGATTTGATTTTATGTTGTCTAATCCGCCGTATGGAAAGAGTTGGGCATCTGAGCAAAAGTACATCAAAAATGGGAATGATGTCATTGACCCACGTTTTAAAGTAATTTTAAAAGACTATTGGGGGAATGAAGCAGAGGTTGATGCAACACCACGGTCTAGTGATGGTCAGTTGTTATTTTTGATGGAAATGGTAAGTAAGTTAAAACCGACGACCATTAGCCCAATTGGTAGTCGTATCGCATCCGTACATAATGGGTCAAGTTTATTTACAGGTGATGCAGGTGGTGGTGAAAGTAATATCCGCCGTTACATTATTGAAAATGATTTATTAAATGCGATTGTCCAATTGCCGAACAATCTTTTTTATAACACAGGCATTACAACTTATATTTGGTTATTGTCCAATAACAAACCTGAACATCGTAAAGGTAAAGTGCAGTTAATAGATGCAAGCTTACTTTATCGTAAATTACGTAAAAATTTTGGTAATAAGAACTGTGAATTTGCACCTGAGCATATTACTGAAATTGTGCAATGCTATTTAGATGGTCAAGTATTAAACCGTCAGATTGATAGCAATCATGATCCTATCGGGCTTGCAGCTAAAGTATTTGATAATCAGGATTTTGGTTACTATAAAGTCAATATTGAACGTCCTGACCGTCGTAAAGCCCAGTTTAGTTTAGATAAATTAGAAGTCTTAAAGTTTGATAAAGCATTGCTTGAGCCTATGCAATATATGCTTGAGAAATATGGGAATGATCTTTATCAAGCTGAATTTTTAAAGAAAATTGAAAAAGATGTAATGGCTTGGTGTGATGATCAAGAAATTAGTTTAAATACCAAAGCTAAAACGAAGTTGTTTGATATTAAGCATTGGCAGTCATTAAGTACCTTATTTGAATCAGCAAAAGCATTGATGCAACAAGTGGGGGAAGTGGAATATAGTGATTACAATGTATTTAAAAAAGATGTCGATAAAGCCATTGGTGTATTAAAGCTATCGTTATCTGCATCAGAAAAAAATAGTATTTTAAATGCCGTCAGTTGGTATGACGAAACGGCAGAAAAAGTCATTAAGAAAGCAGTGAAGCTAAACGCTGAAAAACGAGATGAGTTATTAAATTATCTAGGATGTCAGGAAAAAGACCTTGCCGACTTTGGTTATTATGCTACAGCTAAGTCAGGTGAGTATTTAACCTATGAAAGTAATACTGACATCCGTGATAGTGAATCTATCCCATTAAAACAACATATCCATACTTATTTTATAAACGAAGTTAAGCCACACGTAGATGAGGCTTGGATTAATTTAGATAGCGTTAAAATTGGCTATGAAATCAGTTTTAATAAGTATTTTTATCAACATAAACCATTACGATCATTGGATGAAGTCGCCAAAGATATTTTAGCGCTTGAACAACAAGCTGATGGTTTAATTGCACAAATCTTGGGAATTTAAGGGACATGGCAAAATATTCTGTACACCAGCAACCAGTAGAAACATTATTGGCTTGGATTAAATCTGGTGAAATCGCTATCCCTGAAATACAGCGTCCATTTGTTTGGAATAGTAGTAAAGTCCGTGATTTGATGGATAGCCTTTATAAGGGTTATCCCGTTGGCTATATCATCACTTGGAAAAATCAGGACATCCGTTTAAAAGATGGCACATTGTCCAATGGTAAAAAGATTTTAATTGACGGTCAGCAACGTATTACTGCTTTAACCGCAGCAGTTGTGGGACAATTGGTATTAAACAAAGACTATAAAGAAGTACAAATTAAAATTGCATACAACCCGACAGCGAAAGGCGATGAGTCTTTTTTTGAGGTATGTAATACAGCCATTGAACGTGATCCGTTATGGGTAAATGACATATCACCCATTTTGAATGGTCAGATGTCTATATCACAAGCACGTAAAGCATATATGGCATTAAATGAAGATGCCGATGAAGACTTTATTGAAAATAAGTTAGAAGAACTTAAAGCCATTAAAAATCGTCAAATTGGTATTATTGAGCTTGATGCGAGTTTAGACATTGATACGGTCACTGAAATTTTTATCCGTATTAACCAAAAAGGTGTCGTGCTAAGTAATGCCGATTTTGTTATGTCTAAGATTGCATCAGATGAGCAGTTTGGTGGTAATCGCTTGCGTAAGATGATCGACTATTTTTGCCATCTAATGAATGATGGCAGTTTTGATAAAATGATTAAACAAAATGATAAAGATTTTGTTAAATCGGATGATTACAAAACAATTAGTTGGATTGCGTCAGTAAATGATGATCTGTATCAGCCTAATTATATAGATGTTTTACGTGTTGCTTATACCTATCAATTTAATCGAGGTAAGTTTAGCGATTTGGTTGCTTTGTTATCAGGGCGTGATTTTGAAAACCGTACTAATGTACAAACTATTGCTGAAGAAAGTTATCAAAAACTGGGTATAGGATTAGTCGAGTTTTTTAATAAAACCAACTATCAGCGTTTTATTAATTTAATCCAATCGGCAGGGTTTATTAACCGTAAATTGATCAGTTCAAAAGGTAGCTTAAACTTTGCCTATGCCTTGTACTTAAGTTTACGTAGTCAAGGTATGGATGAAACTAAAATACAAAATTTAGTGAAGCGTTGGTTTGTATTGTCCATTTTGACAGGGCGTTATTCGGGATCATCTGAATCTGCTATTGAACGTGATAGTAAGCAAATCTTGGAAAAAGGGATTGAAGCTTATTTAAATCAAATTGAGCAAGCTGAATTGGATGATGGTTTTTGGACTTATCGTATTGTCAATGATTTAGATAGCTCAAGTACGGTAAATAATGCTTATTTATGCTATTTGGCATCGCAATGTAAAAATAATGAATCAGCATTTTTATCTGAAAGTATGAGTGTACGTAATTTGTTGGAACAAAGTAGTAATGGTAATGTGCACCATATTTTTCCAAAAAATTATTTAATTAAAAATGGTTTTAAGAAAAGTGATTACAACCAAGTTGCTAATTACACTTTTACAGAACAACAAATTAATATCAAATTGGGCAATTTAGCACCTAAAGAGTATATGGCTAAGGTGGTAGATGAAATTAAAGCTAAAGAGATCGCAATTAAAGATAATAAGTCTTATGAAAGTGAATATAGCTCAATTAAATCCCAAGATGCATTAATAGATAATAAGGCATTGAATTGTATCCCTGAAAGTTTAGATACATCGGATTATACCCACTACAATGACTTTTTATCACAGCGCCGTCAGTTGATGGCACAAAAGATTAAAGCTTTTTATTTGGGGCATTAAGGGGATAATGATGTATCAAAAATACGATGCTTATAAAGACAGTGGTGTGCAATGGTTGGGTAATATACCGAATAATTGGGAGGTTTATGCTTTAAAGCGTTTAATTAATGGCTGTGTTAATGGTTTATGGGGCAATGATCCAAAATCGAATGAAAATGATATAGTAGTTTTGCGTGTTGCTGATTTTAATCGAGAAACTTTGACTATAAATAATGATAAATTGACATTAAGAAATATTAAAAAACAAGAATATGGAAAAAGATTATTGAGTCAAGGTGACTTGTTAATTGAAAAGTCAGGGGGCGGTGATAAAACATTAGTAGGATGTGTTGTTTTATTTAATGAAGAATATGATGCATTGACTTCAAATTTTGTTGGTAAGATGACACCAATAAAGTCTGTTAATAATCAGTTTTTAAATTATGTATTTGCAACTTTATATGCAAATGACATCAATTATGTATCAATTAAACAAACCACGGGTATTCAAAATTTAGATATAGATACCTATTTGAGCGAGAAATTTTGTTTTCCGAGTTTAAAGGAACAAGAAAAAATAGTTTTATTTTTAAACAAAAAAACGACCCAAATCGACCAAGCAATTGTAACTAAAGAACAGCAAATTGCTTTATTAAATGAACGCAAACAAATCGTGATCCAGCAAGCAGTGACCAAAGGTTTAGACATCAATGTCAAAATGAAAGACAGTGGTGTGGAATGGATTGGCCAAATACCTGAACATTGGGGTGTATTTGCAAATCGAGCAATATTTAGTGAGCGTAATGAAAGTGGTCGAGATGGATTACCTTTGTTATCTGTATCCATCCATACAGGGGTGTCTGATGAAGAAATGGATGAGGATACTAATGTACAGGGTCGTGTAAAGATTGAAGATAAAAGTAAATATATCTTGGTAAAAAAAGGTGATATTGCCTTTAATATGATGCGAGCTTGGCAGGGGGCTATTGGTGCTGTGTCGGTTGATGGGATGGTTAGTCCTGCTTACATAGTTGCCAAGCCTACAGAACGAATTGATGCTAACTTTTTTGAGTATCAGTATAGATGTCCTGAGTTTATACAACAAATGGGGCGTTATTCAAAAGGTATTACAGACTTTAGAAAACGATTGTATTGGGATGGTTTTAAACAACTGTCAACATTAGTACCACCTATATCGGAACAATTAAAAATTATTGAGTTTATTAAAGCACTGAATAATCAAATTGAAACGGTTGTCAGTGTGAAAACACAACAGATTCAAAAGCTAAAAGAGTATAAAACAACCCTAATTAATGATGCGGTAACAGGAAAAATTAAAGTTACTTAAGCTGTTAAAGGTTGAAACTTTTATATGTTGTGTTAAAAATGAAGTTAAAAGGGAGTGGGTATGCAAATACAAAGCTTTAGTCTAAAAAATATTGGGCAATTCCAAGACCTAAGCGTGTCTTTAGCACCGACTACACAATTTACATCCAATATTACGGTTTTTATTGGTAATAACGGTAGTGGTAAGACATCCCTGTTAAAGTCCATTACAACGGTATTAACTTGGTATGTTGCACGTTTAAAACACGATAAATCTAATGGTACGCCAATCCCTGAAACCGTTATTTTAAATAGTGCAAACTCGGCGATGGTCGAGATTACGGTCAATGATTTAGACCTACAACTACAAACCAAAGCCTATACATGGCGTATTACTAAAAACCGCACGGCGAGAAAAGCTGAATTTACTACGCATTTAACAGAATTAAATCAATTAGCTAGTTATTATAAACAATGGTTGGGTGAAGATGATCAAAGTAGCTTGCCTTTAATTGCATTTTATCCCGTTGAGCGTAGCGTGATCGACATCCCCTTAAAAATACGGGAAAAGCATCAATTTTTACAAATAGATGGTTATGATAATGCGTTAAATAACGCCGTAGATTTTAGACGCTTTTTTGAGTGGTTTAGAGATCGTGAAGATGTTGAGAATGAGCTTTTATTAAATGAAGTGCATGGATTTAATAAGATACTTAGTGAACAAATTGAGATTATAGGATTACTAAAGAAATTACATAATGAAGATACCAAATCTCAAGAAATTCAAGTGTTAACTAAACGATTAACCGATTTGCAAAACATTATAAAATTTAAAGATAATAAAGTTACTTTAGTAACAGATACACAATTACTAGCAGTACGTAATGCAATTTATGCCTTTATCCCTGAATTTAGCAACTTGCGTGTAAGACGCAAACCACGTTTACATATGTCAGTCGACAAAAATAATAAGACATTAAACTTGACTCAATTGTCACAAGGTGAAAAATCATTAATGGCTTTGGTGGGAGATATAGCCCGACGTCTAGCCATGATGAATCCTAAACTGAATAATCCATTGCATGGTAAAGGTATTATTTTAATTGATGAAATTGATATGCACTTGCACCCGCAATGGCAAAGATCAATCATACAACGATTACAAACAACCTTCCCGAATTGTCAATTTATCCTATCCACACATTCGCCATTGGTTATATCCGATACCCAAAACATTTTGGTCTATGACTTGGATGGGCAGGAAGTTAATGCTTTACCATCATTGTATGGGCAAGATGCCAATACGGTATTATTGCAATACATGGATACAAGCTATCGTAATCCCGAAGTGGCAGAACAAATTATCCAAGCAATGGATGCAATCCAAAATAATGATTTTGAACTTGCAAACCAATTAATCCAAACCCTTAAATCTGAACTTGGCGAAAGTCAGTTAGACGTTATGCGTCTTGTTGCTATGTTGAAAAAAAGAACCCTAGCAAAGCAGGGGAAATAAGTTGCAACTGATTATTAAAGGGATTGAACCGACTAATTTAGCTGAATATAAACGTAAAAATCCCACCCATAGATATGACGATTTAGGTGAAGACCCAGAACAAATACGCCCTACAATTAGACAAGCGTGTTTAGAAGAACAGTTATACTTATGTGCATACTGTTGTCGGCAGATTGGGTCAAAAGACCACGACTGCATGAATGAGCATATTTTGCCACGACAACGTTACCCACAATATAGTTTTGATTTTAATAATATTGTGGCGAGTTGCACGACAAAAGGGTCTTGTGATGATGCTAAAGAAAATCAAGAAATTACTATTAGCCCATTATCCCCACGTTGTGAAACTGAGTTTAAATTTAATATCAGTGGTACGGTTGCAGGATTAACCAATGATGCTAAACAAACTATTGATGTACTTAAACTAGGTGATAGCTTGCAACAAAACCAAAAGCTAGTTGATATACGTAAACATGCAATTGCCAATTTTTTATTTAGTCAAAGTACCACGATAGATGACTTAATCGAGGATGATGAGTTATTAACATTATTGGTTGAAGATTTACAACAAACAACAGAGGGTAAGTTACAACCATTTGCCCCGATTATAACCAAAGCACTTAAAAACTGGATTGATGGAAATAAATAATGGTCAGTAAAGTCAATGAATTAGAACTTGAGAAAAGCATTGAAAGAGCGTTGGTGGGGATTTGTAAAGAGGATGCTTTGGTAGGGGAAGTCAAAGAACATAACGGTTTGGGCTATGTTATGGGACAGCCTAATGACTTTAATAAGCAATATGCCGTTGATGAAAAGTTTTTATTTCAGTTTTTAGAACTAACCCAAAAAGACAGCCTTGATGCCTTTAGACAATATAACCCAAATGATTGGAAGATTAAGTTACTAGACCGTTTTGATAAATTGATCAAACGACATGGCATAGCTTATATGCTTAAAAAAGGTATGAAAATGGATGATTTACACTTCCATTTTATGTATCCCTGTCCATTGGCAAGTAGTAGCCTATCCGTCCATCAAAACTTTAATGCCAATATTTTTAGTGTCACACGACAACTAAGATATTCCGTTAAAAACGCAGGCGAAGAAATAGATGTTGTTTTATTTTTAAATGGTTTGCCATTGGTCACAATGGAACTTAAAAATGCATGGACAGGACAAAATGCCCGTTATCATGCGCAAAAGCAATATCGTGAAGATCGTGATCCAAACCAACCATTATTAAGCTTTGCCCGTTGTTTAGTCCACTTTGCGGTAGATACCGATGAAGTCTACATGGCGACTAAATTAGAGGGTAAAAAGACCTTATTTTTGCCATTTAATAAAGGCAATAAAGAGGGACAGGGTAACCCCGTAAACCCGTATGGCTATAAAACAGCGTATCTATGGGAAGAAGTTTTTGTTAAAGAAAGCTTGGTGAATATCGTACAACACTTTGTCCGATTGGATAAAAGTGATGATGTCAAATTAAATACACGTACATTGTTTTTCCCACGCTACCATCAATTAGATGTGGTGCGTAAATTAGTCAGTGATGTATCGGCAAAAGGGGTAGGACAAACTTATCTGATCCAACATTCCGCAGGGTCGGGTAAATCCAACTCAATCACATGGGCTGCATTCCAATTGATTGAAAGTTATCCTGAAAATGCTTTGGTTGCAGGTAAGCGTGCCTTAGATAAACCTATCTTTGATTCGGTTATTGTTGTTACAGACCGAAAAATATTAGATAAGCAAATCCGAGATAATATTAAGGATTTTTCCGAAGTTAAAAATATTGTTGCACATGCAAACAAAAGTGCAGACTTACGTTTGGCTTTGGAAACAGGTAAGAAAATTATTATTACCACCATCCAAAAATTTAAGTTTATCTTGGATGAAATAAGTGACCTAAGTGAGCGTAACTTTGCCATCATCATTGATGAAGCACATAGTTCACAATCTGGTGATGCGCATAACAGCATGAATCAGGCAATGGGTAAGCAAGTAGATGGTGTGGACGAAGATGTCCAAGATATGATGATCCGTTTAATGGATGCCCGTAAACAACGTAATAACGTATCGTATTTTGCTTTTACTGCAACCCCAAAAAATAGCACCTTAGAAAAGTTTGGGATCAAAGACCAAGAAACAGGTAAATTTAAACCCTTCCACTTGTATGCAATGAAGCAAGCGATTGAAGAAGGTTTTATTTTAGATGTTTTAGCTAACTACACAACATTTAAAAGTTTTTATGAGATCAGAAAGTCGATTGAAGAAAATCCAAAATTTGAATCTAAAAAGGCACAAAAGGCTTTAAAAGCATATGTAGAAGCCCAACAGCAGACGATTTATGCCAAAGCGGATATTATGCTTGAGCATTTTATTGATAGCGTGGTCAACAAAAAGAAATTACAAGGTGTCGCTAAAGCAATGGTTGTAACCCAAAGCATTGAGGCTGCAATCCGATACTATTTATCTTTAAAGAAGCTATTAGCATTAAAAGGTAATCCTTTTAAAGTTTTGATCGCATTTTCGGGTGAAAAAGAAGTTGATGGTGTTAACTATACAGAAGATGGTCTAAATGGGTTTGCTGAAAGTAAAACTAAAGATCAGTTTGATTTAAATGAAAATCGTATATTAGTTGTTGCTAATAAATACTTAACGGGATTTGATCAACCTAAGTTAACAACGATGTATGTCGATAAAAAGTTATCAGGTGTTTTATGTGTGCAAGCTTTATCACGTCTAAATCGTGCTGCGCCAAAGTACAATAAACGCACCGAAGATTTATTCATATTAGACTTTTTTAATGATATCAAAGATATAAAGTCAGCTTTTGATGATTTTTATACGTCTACAACATTATCGAAAGCAACGGATGTCAATGTATTACATGATATTAAAACCGCTTTAGATGATACGGGGGTTTATGAAAAGCATGAAGTTATCCAATTAAATGATCTATTTTTTAAAGATGCCACAGCCGAAAAAATTAGTCCTGTTATTGATACCGTTGCAGAACGGTTTAATATCACACTTGAGCTTGCCCATGAGCAAAAAGTTGATTTTAAGGTAAAGGCTAAACAGTTTGTTAAAATCTATTCCCAAATATCTTCAATCTTAAGTATTAATCAAATTGAATGGGAACAGCTTTATTGGTTTTTAAAGTTTTTGATCCCTAAATTAGATGTGCAAGACCAACAAACAACGGGCATTGATGAATTGTTGGAACAAGTAGATTTAACAACATATGCATTGAAGCGTGAGCATTTAAATACATCTATTGTATTGGATGCAGGGGAAACAGTTGTAGATCCACAAAACCCAAACCCAAGAAGCCCATCAAGTGGTAGTGATGAAGCGACTTTAGACCAAATATTAAGTAAATTTAACGAAAAATGGTTTCAAGGTTGGAGTGCTACGCCCGAAGACCAAAAGGTAATGGTGATTTATTTGGTTAAGAGCATCCAAAGTCATCCACATTTTGAAAACAAATATAAAAATAATCCTGACCCGTACACAAGGTCATTGGCATTTGAAAAAATCTTAAATGAGATTATGGTGACACAGCGACGTAATATTATGGAGTTGTATAAGCTTTATCAAAAAGATGATGCATTTAAAGGAACATTTAGCCAAACCTTAGAAAATTTAGTGCAATAAATTTATATAAGTTTGCATGTTAAAAGCCATTACACCAGTTGTTTTGGCTTTTATGTTTTTTGAGATAAGGCGATAATCATATCCCGAACGATTTTTTTATGTGTAGGTGATAATGCTATGAAAGCTTCAAAAACTTCCTTGTCCCTATAACCTAAGTCCTGTTGCCATCGAGCATCACGTTGAACAATTGCTTTTTGGATATCATTTTCAAAGGCTAGTTCTTCTGGTGGTACGTCTAGCCATTTAGCAAGCGCAAGTAATTTATCACCTGATGGAATTGCTTCCCCAATGATCCACTTACGCACCCCATGTAACGTCATAGGTTTGCCCGAATAGTTCAAATTGAACTCTCTTTCTAAGATTGAAGCTTTAGCTTCATAACCTTTAGCTTGCATAGCTTTTATTAAGCGATTTGCAAATAAGGTTTTTTCATCATCATTTTTCATTACCCCAAAATAGTTAACTTAACTGATAGTTACGTAATATTTGATTTTAATTACGTTATTTATTAAACTTTAGTTACGTAATTTGGTTAACTTTTTTGATCTTTTATTAAATCATTACTAGATTTACAGGTTGATTGAGTGATCGAAGATAACTTTAAAAAAGAGGGGAATATGATTATAAAATCGTTGTATTGGGGCTTGGTGGCAACATCTTTATACTTTGTATCGGGTTGTAGCGAATTTAAAAATCAGCAAGCCGTAGGTGCAGAAACGGCACAAGCCGAAGTTGATGAAGCAATGACAGCAGCATCTGAAGCTGAACCATCGGAAGGTGCAGATGTATTGGCGGATGAGGAAGTTAATAATAATTATGAAGATGCAGGGGATGTAAATCCAATCGAACAATTAGTAGAGGGTGTGCCTATAGACGTCACTTTTCCTGTAAATACAACCGTATCGCAGGGATATGGTCATTTGGTTTATGATATTGCTATCCAATCCAAAGTTGATAATATCGTAGTTAATGACATTATTATTAATCGTGGTAATAACTGTAATATAAGTGATTATGTACGTGAGAAATATTTACCTGCTAAATTAAAATTTGGACGCTACACACAATTTTTGACTAGTTGTGATGTTAATTACATTAAAGAGGTAGAAGTTATGACTAATTTAGGTAATTACAAATTTGATCAATTGGTGCGCCGTTAATTTTTTAGATTAATTGGTTTAAATTATATGAGGGGCTTATTTTAATGGGTTTTAATTGAAATAAGTCTTGCTATTTTAGTAATTAAATGGGGATAAAATAGATCTAAAACTGGCTAACTTGATTTTGATGAAGAAATGGAGTAAAATAATCACCAATTGTTAATATTAATAGTACATTTGTTGCATTTTGACATAACATAATAATTACATTTTAAAAATTTTAGTATACCTACCTTTTTATATCTAATCCTTTAAGTGTTTTTTGACTTATTTAAAATAGTCATATGTATTTTTTTGATAT